>JAUWTT010000201.1 GCA_030614585.1 Acidobacteriota bacterium | reverse complement strand
TAACCGTCAAAAGTTCCGAGAAAGTCTATCCTGTCCTCTGTATCCACTGTTGGAGACGCCGGCAACAGAAAACAACTGTAAGCCATTCACAGCAGGAAGGTGAATGGGCAATTTGCCAGGAATGCGTCAAGCATTACTGGTTGTTTGACGATTGAACTGGGAGCTGGGAACTGGGGGCTTGGGGCTGGGCGGGGGACGGTGATCGGTGATCCGAGAAGAACCGGGGACATGGCTTGAGACCAAGAGCTTGGGGGCGTGTTGCCCAAATGAGCACTGGGGCCGAGGGCTAAGCTCGAAACAAGCTCGAAATTAGAAGGTCTAAGGCCAAGAACGTCGTCAAGTGAATATTTATAAATAGGTTATCGGAGACATCCCGTTTCAGTCCTTAGATATTCGAGCTTGGATATTGTTTCGAATTTCGAGCTTCGAACTTCCCTCCGTTTTTGCGGTTTGAGCAACAGGCCCTATTTGATCAGCTCTCGAAACACTGGCCTTCCGACGTGAAACCAGCCTACCCCGCACGTAGCCTAAAAGTCGCCGACTAAACCTATCGCCTCCCGGTTACGTAATAATGGAGTGAATGACGGACCAGCAATTGATGAAAGCTGTCGCAGCTGGGGATGACGAGGCTGTCGGTCTGCTGGTGGAACTGTATCAGAAGCGTGTCTTCAGGTTCCTGCTGGGCTGGGCCAGGAATCGGGAGGATGCGCTCGACATCACCCAGGACATCATTCATCGGGTCTGTCAGAAAGCCGGTAACTATAACGGCCAGGCGCCATTGACAGCATGGATATTCACGATTGCACGCAATCTTTATATCGATCACTGCCGGAGCAAGGATGCCCGGCGCCAAAGCAGGACCATTGAGATGGACGGGTCGATTGAAAGCACTGTTTCTTCGGCGGCGAACTCGCCGGAAACAACACTGATGAGCAAAGAGGTTTTCCTACGAGTGAAGAATGCCATAGACCGGCTGCCACCGAGACAGCGTGAAGTTGTGCAGTTGCGCCTCCTCGGCGAACTGACCCTTGAAGAAATCTCTAACACGATTGGCCTGACAACGGGTGGCGTTAAGTCAACACTTCACAATGCCTTGCGGGCTCTGAGGAAACAGCTGGCCGACTTAGAGAGGGGCGCTTATGTCCATATGTGAGAAGAATCAAGCCATTCTGGACGATTACATCCTCGGTCTTTGTGATCTGGAAGACTTCGACAAAAGCCATGCGCGGTGGTGTCCAACCTGCAGGGCCGAATACAAGCTATCTCTTTCTTTGCGGAGGCACCTGACTGATTATGCCGCGGAGTTTAACAGGCTCGCGGAGCAGCACCCGGTCGAAACAACGCCTGATGATTACAGGCTGAGAGAACGGTTCTCCGTTCGGAAGCTGGCACCCTGGGCCGGCTTGGCTGCTTCTGTCATTCTTGCGTTCATGCTCGGATCGCTCTATACCGAACGGAACGGAGCGACCACTGCGGGCGACCTCTACTTGCGGTCCCTGGAGACCGAATCGGGAAGGGCTCAGATATTGACGTACATCGGTCGAACGCAGATCTTCTTCCTTTCCCTGTTCGATGGCGCTGAGAAGTGCGGAGCCAACGCTGTAGCGGACCGCAAAATGGCGGCTGAATTGATCTTTCAGAAGAGGCTGCTCGAACCCCGCCTGTTGAGTCCAGAGCTGGAAGACATCCGGCCACTACTCGATGAGGTTGAGTTCATCCTACTCGATATCTCGGAGGGCGAAGGTTGCCTGCGCGAGACGGACCTTATGCTATGGAAAGAAGTGATCGAGTCCCGTTCAACACTCTTGAGGCTGAGCCTCCTTCAAATGGAGGGCCGCATCTGATGAGAAAGAAATCAACGTTCGTGTATCTTTTTCTGATGCTCCAGGCGATATTCTGGCCTGCCGCCGTTGCGGCGCAAAGCGCCGAGGAACTCATGCGAAATGCCAAACTGGCCATCTTCGACCAGAAGTGGGGGGACGCGCTGACTACTCTCCGTAGAGTGCAGTCAGAACATCCCGGTAACCCAGCCGCACTGCAATCCCAATTCTATGAAGCTCGCGTGCTGGAAAACCTCGGAAATGAAGAGGAGGCCATCCGCACCTATGAAGCATTCCTCGGGGAGGTTCCTCAAGACTCAACTCTGGCAAGGGAGGCTCGTTCATCCATTGTCCAGCTCAGTACACGACTTTATCGAGCAGGTAACACTCAATATATTGACCGCACGATTGGCGCCTTAGACTCCGCTGACAAGGAACTCCGGTTCCTGGCCGCAGTTCAGCTCAGTTATATACGGGATCCAGCGGTCTTCCGGAAAGCGATCCCGGTCCTTCAAGTGGCCCGAGAAGAGGGCCCCAGTGCCGAAATCCAGAATCAGGCGGCACTGGCACTTCTGCGTATCGACCCCAAACTGCTGGAGGCTGGAGAGCAACCAGCCGGTTCAAAGCGCGGTCGGAAGACCCTGAAATTGGCAATCCTCGTCGATGGAGAAGAGACCTTCAGCCTCAGCTTGCCCCTTTCTTTGGCCCGCATGCTGTTTGCAGCTCTACCCGATGATGCAAAGGAGGATCTGAGAGAGGAAGGGCTGAACCCGGAAAACATCTTGAAGCAGCTCGAAACAGCTGGTGAGATAATTGAGGTTCGCTCCAGTGATAACGAAGTGTTCAGGCTTTGGATTGAATAGGAACTGGGTTGGGGACTGGGAACTGGGGGATTGGGTATTGGAGCTTGGGGCTTAGTTAACCACTAAATCACGAAATCACTAGAATCTCATTGTGCTTTAGTGACTTTGTGGTTCAATTCCAAGACTCGAGACCCAAGACCGCGAGACCTTTCAAGACCCTAATTATCAGGGGCGTGGTTGACAATGGTCCCATGCTTTTCGTCTCAGTTCTCTTACTAGCCGTGGGAATCGCGATTGTCGGCATTTACAACACCCTCGTCCGTCTCAAGGTGCTGACTGAAAACGCCTGGTCAGACATCGGAGTGCAGCTGAAACGCCGGCACGACCTGATCCCCAACCTGGTCAACACCGTCGAAGGGTACGCTTCGCACGAGAAACAAACCCTTCAAGCTGTCGTAGACGCGCGAACTCAAGCGCTTCTGGCCAGCGGACCAGCCAAGTCCGCTCAGATGGAAGGACAGTTGACTCAAGCCCTGAAGTCTCTTTTCGCACTTTCCGAGAGCTATCCCCAACTTCGAGCCTCTGAGAACTTTGCGGAACTTCAATCATCTCTGAATCAGATCGAGGCGGCAATTCAGAATGCGAGACGTTACTACAACGCTGTTGTCCGGGACCTGAATACCAAGGTCTCCCAGTTCCCCTCCAAGATTGTCGCCGGCATATTCAAGTTCGAGAGGCAGGATTTCTTTGAACTGGACCAAGGCGAGGAAGCAGTGCCGGAAGTGAAGTTCTCCGGCTGAAAGTCCACTCAAGATGCGAATACGACTGATTTTCCTTCTAACAGCTTTTGCCTGCCTCGCATCCGGGACACAACGCGTTGCAGGCAGGTCCTTGGAAATCACCCATTTCCACTCAGAGGTTTGGGTTCAGCAAGAAGGTGACATCCTGGTCACAGAAACGATTACCCTGCAGTTCACCGGCTCATGGAATGGCATCTACCGACTCATTCCCTTCCGCTACCGCACTCCTCTGGACCGAAACTTCACTCTGAAACTGAAGCTACTCAGCGTATCGAACGAATCCGCCCAACCTTACAGTTACGAACAGGGCAAGGAGAATCACTATCAGAAGATCAAGGTTTGGATTCCCGGAGCAGCGGACACATCAAAAACGGCAGTCTTCCGCTACCAGGCGCTCAATGCTCTCCAATTCTTTGAGGCTCATGACGAACTGTACTGGAACGTTACCGGTGATGAGTGGGATATCCCAATCCGGGACGCGCGTGCCACTATCCATCTTCCGGACGCCGTGACAGGACTCAGAACAGTTGCCTTCACCGGTGCTTACGGCTCACGTGAACAGACTGCCTCTATCGTCACCGACGGAAACCGTGTAGAGATCCGAGGCCGGCGACCGCTACAGATACATGAAGGTCTTACCGTCGCCTTAGCCTGGGATCCAGGCGTGGTTGAGCGTCCGACCATTGTTGAAAAAATCTTTGATGCACTAACCAGAAACGCAGTCTTCGTACTACCTCTGCTGGCATTCGTGGTGATGCTCAATCTCTGGAAAACCCGCGGGAAAGATCCCCGAAAGAATCCCATAGCCGTACAATATAAGCCGCCTCCGGACCTCACACCAGCTGCAGCAGGAACCCTGCTCGACAACTACCCCCACATGCGCGATCTCACTGCCTCGCTTGTGGATCTTGCCGTGCGCGGGTACCTCCGAATCGAAGAGTTCGAAGAGGATCAGTTGCTGGGACTTTGGTCGCATCAAAGCTACCGGTTCGTACGGATGAAGCAGCCCTCACACTGGCAGCAACTCAAACCGTACGAACGCCGCATCCTGGAAGGCATCTTCGACGGGGGGCAGGCCGAAATCACCAGCCTCTCCTCACTGGAGAAAAAGTTCTACAAGGAACTCCCCAAGATTCGCGACGACATCTTCGATGAACTGATCCGGCTCCAGCTGTACCTGAAGCGGCCGGACAAGGTAAGGACCATCTATATGGTAATCGCGGTTCTTATCGGCGTCGCGACCACAGCCCTTGGAGCCGGTGCGGCAGCCCTCTTTGAGATCGATCCCGTCAAAGTTATCCTCGCAGGAATTGCGACTGCGCTCATCACCGGAGCCTTCGGTTGGTTCATGCCGGCCCGCACCAGGACGGGCACTCGGGTGCTCGAGCAAGTCCTTGGCTTCGAGGAATTCCTCGGCAAGGTCGAAAGCGACCGCTACCAACGCCTCATCACCGGTCCAGAGATGTTCGAAAAGTACCTTCCCTACGCGATGGCGCTGGGCGTTGAAGAGAAGTGGGCAGCTGCCTTCGAAAGTCTCTACAACCAACAACCCCAGTGGTATTCGACTACCGCACGCGGAGCCTTCAACTCGCGGGCATTGACTGCGAGTTTGGGCCAACTGGCGACTCGAACCGGTGCCGCCTTCGCTTCCTCTCCGAGATCGAGCGGTGGAAGCGGGTTCAGCGGCGGGGGAGGTTTCAGTGGAGGCGGCTTTGGTGGAGGCGGTGGCGGAGGGTTTTGAGGGGATTGTCGATTTGCAATTGGCGATTAAGATTAACCACGAAGACACCAAGGACACCAAGGATTCAGGGCTTTGGTGCTACTTGGTGAGCTTGGTGCCTTAGTGGTTAATTTTCCTAACCGGTTACTGTTCCGAAAGGATGGAGACGTGTGAGGAATCCACTTTCCGACGCTCTCGTCCTTTCTCAACGACAGCCACGATTGCATCCAGCTGCGCAGCGGACGACACCTCACCGTAGATCACTACAGCCTCATCGGTGACCGAAAGGGCAATTCCATCGGCCAACTTCTTCGCCGCAAGAATCTGCATCAGGATTCGTCCAACGTCCCTGTTCGGCACCATGTTCTGGATCGCTTCCGGCTCATCTGGCGGCTCCGGATCGGCTACCGGCTCTACTGGTTTTCGTGGCGCCTTGCGCTCCACAGGCGGCGGGGGCACCTTCGGCTCCGGGAGACGGTCCAGATAGCCAAGGGGGTTTTCGCGTGGGGGGCCAGATTCGAACAGTGCCCGTATCTTGGGATTGTCGGAGAGGAAATAGGCGGAAGCGCCCAGTACCGCAGCAAGAGCCACTCCTACGGTTGCGATTCTTTTCATCAGAGGAAACCGAGTTCAAGCTTGGCCGCCTCTGACATCAATTCCATTGTCCAGGGCGGATCCCAAACCAGTTCCACTTCCACCTTACTGACACCGGGAACAGTCGCCGCCTTCGCCTCGACCTCACCCGGCAAGGAGCCCGCGACGGGACACGCCGGGGAAGTAAGCGTCATCCGGATATCTACCTTCCCCGAAGGGTCGACCGCAAGATCGTAGATCAAGCCCAGCTCATAGATGTCTACCGGGATCTCCGGATCGTAGACGGTCTTCAGAGATTCAATGATCTCGTCTCTCAGGCCACTATCGTCATCTGACATTAGATCCTCTCTCGTCTCTTTTCCTCTGAAGGGAGCCGGCTCTCGTTCAGACAAGTCCCCGCAGGGCTGTTGCCTATTCGGTTGAGATGGCCTGCGCCTGGTCCTCCAAAGCTGCCATCATCGCATGCCAGACCAGGGTTGCACACTTCACTCGCACCGGATACTCGCTCAGCCTGTGGAAAACTTCCATTCTCTGCAAATCTTCATCGTCCGGGTCAAACTCCAGTTTGCCCGTCACCATATCGTGGAACTTCGTGAACATAGCGCGGGCCTCTTCCAGCGTTCTTCCTTTCATCGCCTCGGTCATAATCGATGCGGAGGCTGTCGAGATGGCACAACCTGCGCCCTCGAAGGTCACGTCTCGAATCACGCTGTTTTCAGTCTTTAAATAGATTTTGACCTTGTCTCCACAGAGAGGATTAAACCCCTCGGCCATCCCATTCGCGTCAGTCAATTCGCCAAAGTTACGCGGCCGACGGTTATGGTCAAGGATAACTTCTTGATAAAGATCGCTGAGAAAACTCATTTCAACGAAACACCTTTAAAACGGAATGAATCGCACGAACCAGAGCGTCGATCTCCGAGGCTGTATTGTAAAACGCCAGCGAAGCCCTTGCCGTCGCCGGCACTCCATAGAAATTCATCACCGGCTGCGCGCAGTGGTGTCCGGTGCGAATCGCCACCCCCGCCTGGTCCAGAACTGTTCCAATATCATGGGGGTGCACCCCTTCCAAAGCGAAGGATACCACGCCTGCCTTTTCCTTAGCGTTTCCGATTATCTCCACCTCCGGGATTTCTGAAAGGGCTGCCGTCGCATAGGAAAGCAGCTCCCCTTCATATGCTTCTATCTGTTCAAATCCAATTTCCGAGACGTAATCAACTGCAGCTCCCAGGCCGATCGCTCCCGCGATATTCGGTGTTCCGGCCTCGAACTTGTATGGGAGCGTATTGTAGGTCGTCTTCTCAAATGTTACCGAGCTGATCATGTCGCCCCCACCCTGGTACGGGGGCATTGATTCCAGCAGCTCGGCCTTGCCGAAAAGTACACCAATTCCAGTCGGACCAAAAACCTTGTGCCCCGACAACGCCAGGAAATCCACATCCAGCTTCTGCACATCAAGGCTCAAGTGGGGCGCGGCCTGGGCAGCATCCAGCATGACCGGTACTCC
>JAUWTT010000600.1 GCA_030614585.1 Acidobacteriota bacterium | reverse complement strand
TGCCAACCTCGTCTTTCGCATTCACTTCAGCGCCTCTGTCGCACAGTCTTTCAGCCATTTCGGTATGATTTTTCCCATCGCGCTAAAATCCCGTTGGATTTGTGTGCGGACACGCAAATTCGGGCTTGAATCGGCCAATTCAGCGCCGGTTTCCAATTCTTAGCCAGTCCTAATCATACCAATTGATGTTCTTTAGTGGTATCTGATTGCCCACGATGTGCCTCCTTTTGGCCTTTCGGCTTGAAATTTGTTCGGGATAATGACATAATCGGGACTGAGTGATGCTTGCAGTAAGTCCTGATATGTTCGAATAAGGAGGTGGCTTCATGGGCCGACCAAGTAAGCAGGTATCTCTGGCAAAAACGTTCCTTGCGCCTCGGGTCCTTACCCTCGAAGAGCTTTGCCAGAGACTTCAGTTGTCCCGCTCAACCGTCATTCGCAGGCTGAATGAACACGGCTATTACTCAAGCTATAATTTCGCGGGGAAATTCCTGACCCTCGGCGAGGTCGCTGAGTTTGATCTACATGGCCTCTGGTTTTGTAAGGGGGCTCGCTTTTCAAAGCAGGGCACGCTCAAGGACACGCTTGATCTCTTTGTGCAATCCAGTGAACGGGGTATGACCCACGGAGAACTGGCAACGATCCTGGGCGTCCGTAACCACAACACCCTGCTCGGTCTGGTGAAGGAAGAGAGAATACACCGAGAGCAACTCGGGCCAAGCTTCGTCTATGTGAGCTGCAAACCATCGCTCCAAAGAAAACAGATACGTCGAAGAAAATTATTCCTCAAAGAAAGCGAGAAGCCTCGACCAACCAGCCGTCAGAAGATTGCCACTCTCCTCGAACTTATCAAGGATCCAAAGGCCAGTCGGCAGGACATCGTTCGTCGGTGTAAACAGACCGGTGTGATGATTTTTCCCGACGTGGTCGATGCAATCTTCGACACATACGACCTGGATAAAAAAAGGGCTCTATAGCGGTTTGTCAGATCTTGCAGGACGAGCAGGAAGAAGCTTCTGCCTTTTGCCGGAGAGACGCATTAGTTTTACCGCGATTCACATTCTCGTGGGACGTTGACGGATGTCGTATCTGCGGGGAACCTCTCAACGTTCGGCTTACCCGAAAACGGAAGGTCATCTCGACCGCCTATGGGACTTTCCTGGCCATTGAGAAACAAGGCTACTGCACGCAGCACCCGGGACTTCCACCAGCTCGCTCGCGAGAGCTCAAGCGAATCGTCGCGCCCGGATCTAATCATGCGTACGATGTGCTTGTCCGAGTCGGTATCGCGCGGTTTACACAATGCCGCCAAGATGAAGAGATCCGAATCGAGCTCGCCCGCCACTATGGTATTGAAGTTCGTCCAAGCACAGTGGGCTACCTTGCTCGAAAATTCGTGGCCTACTTCCAAGTTGTCCACCACGAGAGTCGCGATCTGTTACGAGCAGACATGCGACTGCGCGGTGGGTACATCTTGCATGTCGACGGCTCCTGCGAGGAGGGAAGTCGGGTGCTCCTGGTCTGCATGGATTCACTCAGCGGCCAAGTCCTGGAAAGCCGTAAGATAGGCTCAGAGAATCACGAGGAGGTCAAAGGCGTCCTCAAGGATGTGCGCCGCAATTGGGGCATCCCGCTGGCTGTCGTTCACGATCTACGCAAAGCTCTTATTTCAGCAGCGGGCGAAGTTTTTCAGGGAGTACCCCAGTTCATCTGCCATTACCACCTGGCGGCCGACGTCGGAAAGGATATCCTTGGGCTGCACGCTGATCGGCTGCGCCGGCTCTTTCGCCGCACCAAGGTCAGACCGAAACTTCGGGCTCTAGTCCGATCGCTCAAAAGGTTCGCAATCTCTCCGGAGAGCGGTGACCTCGTGGTGACCTCCATCCTGGGGGTTCGATCAGAGAAGAGTCTCAAGAAGCACTGTACGCCTGAGACGGTCAAGGGCGCAGTGCATGCGCTGGCATCCTGGGTGCTTGCCTTTGCCCAAGACAGTGAAGGCTACGGTTTCCCCTTCGATATGCCCTATCTATACCTCTACAAGCGCATCCTGCTGATTCATGATGCGCTTCGCCACATGAATGCAAACTGGCCCAAAGTCAAACGTGGCCCCTTGGGGTTCTTCACGCGTTTCAGGGATATTCTCAACACTGTCGTTCACGGTGAAGAAACAGCCGAGTTCCGTCAGATCGTCACCGAAACCAAGAAGGATATGAGAATCTTCAATCGATTCCGCTGTGCCCTGAGGATCTGCCCGAAAGGAGGAAAGGGCAGAAAAACTAAAGATGCTCCCAAGCTATTGAGCCCGAATCGTCACAAGAAGATACTGAGAGAGTTACGCGCGTCATTGAAAAGAAAAGCTCGTCTGAAAGATTCCTCCGCAAGGGCCTGTACGATTGGGGTGGAGCATTTGGATAAGTACTGGAACTACCTGTTTGGACATGTTCGTAGAAGCGGCTCTATAAAGATCGTCGTACCCAGAACAAATAATATCGAAGAAAGCCTCCTGGGCGTTGTCAAACGGCACTGTCGCCGGCTTCATGGAAGAGGGCATCTTTCCCGGGACATAGAAATGATGTCACCGGCAACGCCTCTCCTCCTCAACCTCAGCAATCCCAGCTACTGCGAGACGGTCTATGGAGGTTGGGAGCCAGAGAGAATCGCCGAACGCTTCAACGCAATTGATCCCAAGAAACCCGCACAGCTCCTGAAGAACTGGCGCGAGGAGGCAGCAGTAACAAGAATGCCCCAAAAACTTGCCAAGTCAAAAAGCCTTCCGAGCCAAATTGCACGCTTCTTATCAATCGCCGCCAAAGAACTTTACCAGCCAACGTCACGCCCGAATCCAACGGGATTTTAGCGCGACGGGAAAAACCCTGAATCACCTTTCCGACCTGAGTCCCGGGGAGATCATCGGAGAGATCGGGGTGACCACCGGAGGCACTCGAACGGCAACGGTAAAGGCCGAGGA
>JAUWTT010000172.1 GCA_030614585.1 Acidobacteriota bacterium | reverse complement strand
CGGTAATCGGCCTGCCCTCCATAGCTTCAGCGAAGGAGGGTAATCGGCTTGTCCTCCATAGCTCGCAGAGCGAAGGAGGGTAAGCGGGGTGGAATGGGTACCGAGGGTAGTGCCGAGATGTTTCAAGGGTGAAACTTGGTGTCCCTGGTGCCTTGGTGGTTAATCTTAAAATCGGCAATTGAAAATCGGACATTGATTCTCTTTCTCCTTATAATGGTTGAGTGCCTGCCAATCTAACGCCTGAGTACCACGACGCAGAGGAGAAGTTTAAGCGATCCGAGACGACGGATGAGAAGGTATCGGCTCTGGAGGAGATGCTTCGGGTAATACCGAAGCATAAGGGTACAGAGAAGATGCAGGCTGACCTGAAGCGGCGGCTCTCCAAGTTTCGGAAGGTCCACCAGAAGGAAAGTGCATCTGGGGTTCAGCGAAAGCCTTTCCATTACGTCGAGAAAGAGGGGATCGGGAGAGTTGTTTTCTGCGGTTCTCCGAACGGCGGAAAATCCTCTTTTCTTTCCAAGCTCACTCACGCAGATCCTGAAGTCGCAGACTTTCCGTTCACAACGCGCGCCCCTCTTCCCGGGATGATGCAGTTTGAAGATGTTCAAATCCAGCTCGTGGACACTCCTCCGATTGCGCCGGAGACGCTCGAACCCTGGCTTCTTGCGATGGTCGAACTTGCCGACATCGCGGTGCTCGTGTTCGATGTGACAGATCCCGACCTTCTCGAACAGACTGAGTTCGTATTGGCCCGCTTTGAAGAGAGAGGGATTGAGCTCAGCACCAAGTCTCGCCCTCGCTTACTGATTCTTGGCAACAAAGTGGATGTGGACGGGGGAAGCGAGAGTTTTCTGGCTTGGAAGGAGTTGTTCGAGGAGCAGTTTTGTCCTGTACCTTTCTCCACCATGTCGGAAGAGGACCTCTCGAGTCTGCGGAAAAAACTGTTTGAGCTGTTGCGGGTAGTCCGCGTTTACACGAAGGCTCCTGGTACAAAGCGGGACAAAGACGCCCGACCTTATGTCCTAAGCCAGGGGAGTACGGTCATGGACGCGGCGGAAGCGATCCACAAGGACCTTGCGCATAGCTTCAAGTATGCCCGAATCTGGGCGGAGGAGAAATACAATGGGCAGATGGTGGAACGGGACTACGTCTTGCAGGATGGAGACCTCCTGGAAGTCCATTCCAGTTGATCCTGAATCGGGGGGCTATGTGCTGAACAGCTTCTTTCCGGCTTCCTGATTTGAGCAGTATCTGTCCGAGAATGTATTCAGCATTACTGACCTGGTAGTTGTTTCTACCTGGATTCTTCGTGAGAGCTATCGACTCTCTAAGAGTCTCGATGGCCTCGTGAGTCTTCTCGGAGCGAAACAGAACCTGACCTGAGTACAGGTAGGGATCCGGATTGGAAGGATCTATTTCGATGGCCTTGAGAAGATATCGCAGCGCCTCATCGTCATCCCGACCCAGTGTGTGGACCAAACCCATGTAGAAGTTAGGGAGGTAGGGGAAACGCATCTGCGGGTTAATCACGAATCCTTGATTAGGTCTCGATGAGCTGGGAAGACAGGACTGTTGGTCAGGGCTTCCGCTAACGTTAAGTAAACAGCGTAGAGGTCCTCGTAGGTGCCAGCCCTTGATACATCAGGGCCACATCGTGTCTCTTCGTCGAGTTTCACTGAGTTCGAAGCGAGTTCCTGCATGTTCCCGCCATCAACGCACCATAAGGCTTGAAGCGCTGCGCCCAACGCCGGCCCTTCTTCATTTTCCGGGCTGGCCAGCGGCAAGTTGAAAACGTCAGAAACGATTTGCCTCCATACCGGACTCTTCGCACCACCACCAATCAGCCGAATCTCCTTCGGTTTCAAGCCCAGTTCAGTGAGACGATCCAGTCCGTAGCGGAGCCCCATGGTGACACCCTCCATAGCGGCTCTCGCCAAATAGTGTGGACTCGCGGTCGAGGGACGCAGCCCGAGCACGACTCCACTGCCCTCTGGGACGGGGGGCATGCGTTCTCCGTCGAGGTAAGGAAGGAGAATGAGTCCGTCAGATCCTGGAGGCACGGAATCAACCGTGGCATCAAATCCAGCATGATCAACGGAAAAGAATCCATTTCTCACCATTTCGGTGGCCACAGTGACATTCATGGTGCAGCCCAGGGGGAGCCACCCACCGGTACTGTCGCAGAATGCCGCAATCTCACCTGCCGGGTCTATCACAGGGGAAGTGCTATAGCTGTAGATGGTTCCTGAAGTGCCCAGACTGACGGTCATGATCCCGGCTTCCACGTTTCCGGAACCGATGGCACCCATCATGTTGTCACCGCCACCGGAACTCACAATGACGTCCGACGCCATTCCCCACTTCTTGGCCAGATCTGTCCGTAGCAAGCCGGCAGCTTCGTTTGAACTGATGAGCCGCGGCAGACAGGAGCCAAGGTCTTTCTCAGGGTCTATTGCCCCTAAAACGGTGTCTGACCACCGTCTGTTTCGAACGTCGAAGTACCCGGTTCCGGAAGCATCTCCCGCTTCCGCGGTCTTCTCACCAGTAAGATAGAAGTTCAGGAAGTCGTGAGGGAGCAGGATCGATCGAATTCTCACATAGGCATCGGGCTCATTGTCACGGACCCAGAGGATTTTTGATGCCGTAAATCCCGGTGGCAGACTATTCCCGATTTCCGACCGATAGACTTCGCTTCCTCCCGTGGCTTCGACAATCTTCTGACACTGTGCTTCGGTACTCGTATCATTCCACAATTTGGCGGGCCTGATGGGTTGGTCTGAATCGTCGAGAACCACCAACCCGTGCTGCTGGCCCGAAACCCCGATGCCCTTGACACTGTCCAGGGGTATCCCCTCTTCACCGAGTTCCGCTAAACATTCTTCCAGCGCCTGGATCCAAATTGAAGGATGTTGTTCCTTGTGCCCGGCAGGCAGTCCCTCAATCAATCCGTAAGACCGTGAAGCCGAGATGCTTGTGTTCTGTTCAGGGTCCCAAAACAAGACTTTCATACTCTGAGTTCCGCAGTCGATTCCGATGCATGCCATGGGCGGAATCTTACCGTAAGGGGTAAGGAGTGACCAGTGGGGAAACACTGGCTTGGGGCTTGAGTCCTGGGTCCTGGGTCTTGGGCCTTGGTATCTTCGCTCGTGCTCCGCCTGTCCTCCGTAGCCTTGGCGAAGAAGGATGGTCGGTCAAGAAGATTTACCACCAAGGCACCAAGCACACGAAGAAAACGTCAGCCGCAGAACGGGAGAATCTTTACAAGACCCCCAAGACCCAAGACCCCGAGACTTTAACTTCTACAAAGGGTGCGCGTATCCTTTAGTGCAGCCGATCTTACGGCTCCAGGAAGAGGCTGTGGAAAGAAGTACAAATAGACGAAAGTTTCTCTCGGGGGTTGCGCCGAAGTTGGCAGTGAGAGACCTCCCGCTTTTGAAGGCAGGTCGAGCTGCCATGGGAACTCGGTTCGAAATCATTTTACCGCGCCACCTTCGATCTTACTTGGAATCGGTTCATTTCTCGCTCGATGAAGTCCGCCGTCTGGAAGGTTTGATGACGGTATTTGATCCTGACAGCCGGATCTCCGAAGTGAATCGTGAGGCGGCGATGAATCCCGTCACCGTTGAGAAGGAGCTGATCGAAGTGTTCGAGTTGAGTCTGGAGCTTTGGAAGAATACCGGTGGAGCTTTTGACATCACGGCGGATGCTCTTTGGAGAATGTGGGGGTTTTACAGCCGAGAAGGCCGAGTCCCATCAACTGAGGAGATCGAGACGACACTGGAAAATGTTGGTTCTCAGCACATCGAGATCGATTCAGCAGGACGGACCGTATCTTTCCTTCGTGATGCTCTCAGCGTGAACTTCGGGGGGATCGGAAAAGGGTTCGCACTTGATACTGCGGCGAAGATGCTTCAAAATTCAGGGCTGGCAGAGGCTTTACTGCACGGAGGGAACAGTAGCATTTACGCCTTTGGGGATCCCGCTGGTTCGGGGAAGGGGTGGAAGGTGACAATTCGACATCAGCTCGAGCCGGATGTTGATTTTGCAGCCGTCTGGATAGATTCAATGGGAATGGCCACTTCAGGTTTGGGCGAACAACATTTCGAGTCTGAAGGAAATCGTTTTGGCCACGTCATCGATCCCCGAACCGGACGACCTGTTGAACACCACGTCAGCGCGACGGCTCTGGCTCCGAGTGCAGCGCTCTCAGACGCACTTTCGACGGCATTTTTCATCATGTCTCTCGAAGAAGTTGAAGCCTACTGTGCCAAGAACTCCGATGTAGGAGCTGTGATCGTGCCGGCTGTAGAGGAGGGCGATCCGCCCGTGTGCTGTTTTGGAATCGCATCTTCATGTGTAGATCCTTTATTCTGAGTACTGGAGGTTACCGTTGAAAATCGAAATGACGCGGCTCACAGGCTGGCAGAAGACTGTCCTCGTGGTTCTGCGTTTTGGCATTGGCTGGCATTTGTTTTATCAGGGCTTCGGGAAAATTGTAGCGGTAAGCTGGAGTTCTGAAGGCTACTTGAGCGCAAGTTGGGGGCCCTTCCTTAAGATCGCCGAGCATCCTACTCTTTTGTCTTTCGCAGATCACGCGACCATGTGGAGCCTGACCATTCTGGGTGTCTTCTTGATGGTCGGACTCTTCACGCGCTTCTCCGCTGTGATGGGAGCCGGATTACTGCTCATGATCTATATGGCTATTCCCCCACTCGATTACACAGGTTTCGTATTCTCGACCAGTCAGGGATCGGAGCTTTACGTGGACAAGACCTTGATCGAAGTGCTTGCCCTGATAGCTGTGGCCTCATTCGACACTGGGCGTATAATTGGATTAGACATTTTGGTCCGCAACTGGAGGGCACGTTAATGAACTTAACGAAAGAAAGAAGAGAACTGGGGCGCAGAAACTTCATCAAGGCCGTCGCCGCAACTCCGGTCGCCGGTGGCTTGATATGGAAAGCGACCAGGATGACTCCTGTCCGAGCTGGGATCATTGGAATAGGAGGGCAGGGGGGTGTCCTTTTGGAGAATGCCCCTCCCAGTCATATTCGAATCTCCGCGGTTTGTGACATTTTCCCAGCTAACCTGGATCGCGCCCTGAAGATTGCACAGGAACGCCATGATCCAGAGGCAAAAGCCTACACAGATTACCGGGAGGTACTGGAACGCCGAGACCTGGAGGCTGTGATCATAGCCACGCCTTTGTGGATGCATGCCCAGATGGCGATCGAAGGTCTCCAGGCAGGGAAGCACGTTTTCAGTGAGAAGAATATGGCCAAGGGCGTTGACGAATGCCGCCAGTTGCTGGACGCAGCGCGCTCAGCCCGAAAGAATCTCCAGATTGGCCACCAGCGCACCTACAACCCTCTTTACCATGAAGCGAAGAACCTCATTGATGAGGGCACCATCGGCGATATTTACCACGTGCGGACAGTCTGGCATCGGAACGGTGATTGGCGAAGGAAGGTCCCGGAAGTCGATTTCGATCCTTCACCCTGGGGATACCCTGACCTCGAGCACCTAAAGAATTGGCGCCTTTATAAGAAGTATTCCCTCGGACTAATGGCAGAGTTGGCCAGCCACCAGATTCAGATTGTGAACTGGTTTTCGGGGCGTTTACCCGAGCGAGTGTTTGGCACAGGGGGCATCTATCGATACGATGACGGTCGGGAGATTCCGGATCACGTCTACGTTATGTACGATTATCCGGGGGGACTGACCTATACATTTTCCTCGATTCAGTCAAATGCTTTTGATCATTACTATGAAGCTTTCTATGGGACCAAGGGGACCCTCCTGATGAGTGGTGAGAAAGAAGCGATGCTCTTTTACGAGAAGGGCGGGCCTGAACCCACTGAGATAAAAGTTGAGAATGTTTCTGGTGACGCCCCAATGATGCAGGCGTCTGAAAGCCGGGCTCGCGACGCAGCCGGGAGTAGCGTGTCGGGATCGAGTACTGGTTTCAATGCCCTCACTGCCTACCGACTGGAACTCGAGGGGTTTGCTCAGACTATCCGGAACGGACGTCCAAACTTGTGTGATGCCCGGGAAGGCATGAATGCTGCGGTCGCCACTATCATGGGTTTTGACGCTGTGGAACAGCAGGTCAGAAGTGACATCCGACCCGATATGTTTGCTACCACTCCGCTCACTTGAAGTTCGAACGTGGACTGTTGCGGTTCGCGCAACAGTCCACACTCTATTGAAGTCCATACCGATTCTCGGTAACCTAGCTTGCAGGAAAAGCGCTTGGGGGAGCTGTGAGCTCAGCTGAGTGGATGCAAATCATCGAACCCTGAACCTGATCCGGGTAATTCCGGCGAAGGGAAAGCAGTTACATTCTCAGGAATGCTCCCGCCACCCTTTTTCGGAGGGAAGGTCATCTGTGACAAAGAAACATAGTGAACACATACCAACGGATTCGATAACTTGTGAGCCCCTGCCGGGTTCGTCAAAGGTCTATTTACAGGGAAGCCGCCCTGATTTGCGAGTACCGATGAGGAATATTTCGCTTTCAGGGGTTAGCGATGACGTCGCTGAGAGGGAAGACCTCGAGGCCGGCGGTCAACGATCCCTTCCTTTATACGATACTTCGGGCCCCTACACCGATTCGACGGCGAACATCGATATTCGTCTCGGTCTTCGGCCGATTCGCGAAGCATGGATTCGCGAGCGGGAAGATGCTGAACGGCTGGGTGACTACTCGTCGCCTTTTACCAGGTCTCGCAGGGAATCTCCTGCCTCGAGCGCCGACCGCTTTCCTGTAGAAAGACGCCCATCACGGGCTAAGGCGGGGTGCAACGTGACCCAGATGCATTACGCGCGACGTGGGATCATCACGCCGGAGATGGAATTCGTAGCAATCAGGGAGAATCAGGTTCTGGGTCGAATGACAGAAGAATCGGGCGGGGATTCTGAGGTTCTGCGTCAACACCCGGGTAACCCCTTCGGCGCAAACATCCCGGAAGTGATTACACCCGAGTTTGTGCGGGATGAAGTGGCGGCCGGCCGGGCTATTATTCCCTCTAATCTAAACCATCCAGAAACCGAACCGATGATCATCGGACGGAATTTTCTGGTGAAGATAAACGCCAACATCGGTAACTCCGTCGTGGTTTCCTCGATAGAGGAAGAGGTCGAGAAGATGGTCTGGGCCACCCGTTGGGGTTCGGACACGGTGATGGACCTCTCGACTGGTAAAGATATCCACGAAACTCGCGAGTGGATCATCCGGAACTCACCAGTGCCGGTAGGGACCGTGCCGATTTATCAGGCTCTGGAAAAGGTGGAGGGGGTTCCAGAAGAGCTGACGTGGGAGATCTACCGCGACACCCTGATTGAGCAGGCGGAGCAGGGTGTTGACTACTTCACAATTCACGCTGGTGTGCTGCTCCGTTATGTGCCTCTTACCGCAAACCGGGTGACCGGGATTGTTTCACGGGGCGGTTCAATCATGGCTAAGTGGTGCCTGGCTCACCATCAGGAAAGTTTTCTCTACACTCAATTCGAAGAGATCTGCGAAATTATGATGGCCTATGATGTTGCCTTCAGTCTCGGAGATGGGCTTCGGCCCGGCAGCATTGCCGATGCCAATGATGAGGCACAGTTTGCCGAACTTCGTACGCTGGGCGAATTGACGAGGATTGCCTGGGAGCACGATGTCCAGGTAATGATAGAGGGTCCCGGCCATGTTCCGATGCATCTCGTCCAAGTCAATATGGAGAAGGAGTTGGAGGAATGCTCTGAAGCACCCTTCTATACTTTGGGTCCGCTGACGACCGACATCGCTCCCGGATACGATCACATAACATCGGCCATTGGCGCCGCCATGATTGGATGG
>JAUWTT010000325.1 GCA_030614585.1 Acidobacteriota bacterium | reverse complement strand
GTAGTTATGCTTTGTTATAGGTAGAGTGATTCCAGTGATGTCGGTTTCCTGAAATGCGTCCGACCCGATCACTCCAGTGGGGACCTGTCCAGTTATACAGACCATCGGAGTGGAATCCAGCATTGCCGTGGCAATCCCCGTGACCAGGTTCGTTGCACCAGGACCACTGGTTGCTACAGCAACTCCAACCTTTCCTGTGGCGCGGGCATAACCATCAGCCATATGTGCGGCTCCCTGCTCGTGCCGAACGAGAACGTGGTGAACCTGCGGGTATTTAGTCATCGCGTCATAGGCCGGAAGTATCGCTCCACCGGGGTAGCCAAATACCAAGTCGACACCTTCCCGGATTAGGCACTCCCAAAGGATTTCTGCTCCAGTTAGCTTCATCAGTTGATTCTCCTCAAACCAGCCTCATCACAGGCAGGGTTACTACCGAGCCAGAGGCACGTCTTCATATACTGTATTCAGTCCAGAAAAACAGCCCCGGTGCTGGCGCTGCTGACCAGTTTCGAGTATCGCCTCAACCAGCGGCTGTCGATTTCGGGAACAAAAGGCGGCAGGGCCGCTAGTCTCGAATCGAGTTTGTCGTCACTTATTTCAAGATCAATCCTTCCACTGTCCAGATCGATCTGGATGATGTCTCCATTCTGTACAATGGCGATTGGGCCGCCCGCCGCCGCCTCGGGGCTCACGTGGCCGATAGACATCCCTCGACTTCCTCCAGAGAATCGACCATCCGTTATCAGGGCAACACTCTCTCCGAAGCCCATTCCCTGCAGCTGTGCAGTCGGACCCAGCATCTCCTGCATTCCAGGGCCTCCGCGGGGTCCCTCATAACGGATGACCACTACTTCTCCGCTCTGGACCTCCCCACTCAGAATCCCACGAGTGGCTTCTTCTTCACTCTCATACACCCTCGCAGGACCGCGGTGATTTCTGTTTGCTCCAACTCCCCCCGCCTTGATCACAGCCCCCTCGGGAGCCAGGTTCCCGAAAAGGATCGCCAGTCCACCCTGAGGTGAGTATGCATTTTCCCAGCTGCGTATGACCTCGTTGTCCCGAATCTCCGCGTCCTTGACGTTCTCTCCAAGGGTTTTCCCGGTCACTGTCATGCGATCGAGTTTCAGAGTGTCGCCCCTTCGACCGATCTCTTTGAGGATTGCCGGAATCCCACCTGCTCTGTGTACGTCTTCCATATGCCAATGGCTGGCTGGACTAACCTTACAGATATGTGGAACACGTTGTGCGACACGGTTGATTCTCTCCAGGTCGTAGTCGATATCGGCCTCAAATGCGGCGGCAAGTGTGTGCAGCACGGTGTTGGTGCTGCCGCCCATGGCCATATCCAGCGCAAAGGCATCATCAATAGCTTCTGCGGTAACGATCTTCCGGGGAGTCAAGTCCTTTTCGACGAGCAGCATGATAAGTCTGGCGGCTTCTCCGGCGAGTTTATAGCGTTCCTCGGTTTCCGCCAGAGCTGTTCCGTTGAACGGCAGCGCCAGACCGAGTGCCTCAAGAAGGCAGTTCATGCTGTTGGCAGTAAACATCCCGGAACACGAACCACAAGACGGGCACGCGTGATCCTCGAGGAGCTTGAGTTCGGCATCGTCTATCTTCCCAGCCTGATATGACCCAACGCCCTCGAAAACACTGATCAGGTCGATCGTTCTGCCATCAGGCGTCTTACCCGCGGGCATGGGGCCTCCACTGATAAAGATCGTGGGAATATCGACCCGGAGCGCTCCCATCAGCATGCCCGGGACGATCTTGTCACAGTTTGGGATGCAGATGAGCCCGTCAAAAGCATGGGCATTGACCACGGTTTCTACCGAGTCAGCGATGAGTTCTCGACTCGGTAGCGAGTAGTTCATGCCGATGTGCCCCATCGCAATTCCATCATCGACGCCTATTGTGTTGAACTCGAAGGGGACACCACCCGCTTCTCTAACACTTTTCTTTATCGAGGCGCCAAACCCCTGGAGATGGACGTGCCCTGGGATGATGTCAATGTAACTGTTGCAAATCGCAATAAACGGTCTTGACATCTCCTCATCGGTGACTCCAGTTGCCTTCAACAGAGACCGATGCGGGGATCGTTCGAAGCCCTTCTTTATTCGATCAGATCGCATCCAATTCCTCACTTTCTAAGATTCCGTTCAATCTTCACCAACGACCAAAAAAAAAGCCCCCGAAGTCGGGGGCTTGCTGATTCCTTTTCTGTTCGCGGCTGGTTACGTGATCATCTCGATCCGCGCCCCCAACATCGGCCAACCGCGCAGGCCAATAATCAGTACAATAAGTACAAGAATAAGGTTGATGTTGAGAAGCAATAAACTATTCATCGATAGAACCCGTTCCAAAACCGTCGCGGTAAATTACCCGAATTCCAGGCCTCTTGTCAACTCGTATCTTTCCGGAGGCATTCGCGCTGTAGAGGTTTGGCCAGTGTCAAATGACAAGTGACAAGTGACAAATGGCGAACCGGTGAGCGGTTATCGGTTATCCGTTATCGAAAAACAGGGTGAGTAGACCACGTGTTTGCTTGGTGTCCTTGGTGGTAAATCGTTCACCGATTACCGATCACCGATTACCGATTACCGATTAACGATCACCGGTTCGACGTTTTCCAAACTTGGACTCTTGTCTGATCACCTGGATTTACTATACTCTCTACCGTTTTGGTGGAATTGCTTTATGAGTATTGAAGAAGAGATGGTCAAATCACCGATTTTGGTGATGAAATTTGGCGGCACGTCGGTGGGGAGTGTGGATGCTATTCAGCAGTCGTGTGAAATAGTGTCGTCGACTCTTAAGGACTGGCCGCGTACTGTGGTCGTCCTCTCAGCCTTGTCGGGCGTTACGAATCAGCTTCTTGAAGGAGCGGCCCGAGCTACTGAGGGGGATGTGACGGCAGCAATGGCTGCGTCCGAGCAGCTCCGTTCCAAACACCATACTACCGCTGAGGGTCTGCTCGAAGACATGTCCGGTCTTGCAGAGTTTAAACAACACTGCGACAGGCTCATCGACGAGTTCAGTAACCTGTGCGGAGCTATCGCTATCCTGGGAGAGGCAACTCCGCGTGCCCTGGACGCTGTCGCGTCATTAGGGGAGCGGTTAAGTATCCGCTTGTTCAGACTCGTGCTGAAAGAACGAGGGGTGCCGGCACAGGACATCGAGTCAACCCGCCTGATACTCACCGACAGCAACTTCCAGTCGGCTCACCCGGACTGGGATGCAACCCGACGGCAGAGTCAGCAGCTTCTGGTTCCCTTACTCAACCAGGGAGTGGTTCCTGTGGTGACCGGCTTTCTTGGGGCCAACTCGGATGGCGTGACGACTACCCTGGGTAGAGGCGGAAGTGACTATTCAGCCGCCATTCTCGCTGCGGCTATCAGGGCGGCTGAGGTCTGGATCTGGACTGACGTGGATGGAGTCATGACGGCGGATCCGCGAATCGTTCAAGGGGCAAGGACGATTCCAAGTATCTCCTACCTGGAGCTTGCTGAATTAGCCTACTTCGGTGCCAAAGTTCTTCACCCAAAGACTGTTCGTCCAGTCCTGGATGCGGGGATTCAACTCTCGATCCGGAACACTTTCAATCCCGACCACTCAGGCACCAGGCTTGTACCCCGTCCTGAGAAGAAAGACGAAGGTGGGATCAAGGCGGTCACCGCTGTCCGTGGACAGAGTCTGATAACCATAGAAGGGAGCGGGATGCTCGGCGTACCAGGTGTCGCTGCTCGCGCCTTTGGAGCCGTAGCAGGGACGGGTACTAACGTCATCCTGATTAGCCAGGCTTCGTCGGAGCAGAGTATTTCCTTCGCCGTGCCTTTGGCTGCTGCAGACCAGGTCGTGACCGCTTTGGAGGGGGCTTTTAAGTCAGAGCTTTCCAACCGGGAGATCGATCGAATCTGGGCTACCGGCGATGCCGTAATTGTGACTGTAGTGGGCTCAGGGATGCGTCATACGCCCGGTGTAGCGGGCAAGGTGTTTAGCGCCTTGGGCGAGAAGAACGTGAACGTGACTGCCATCGCACAGGGTTCCTCCGAAGTCGCGATCAGCCTGGTTGTCGACAGCCCCGACATGGAGCTTGCTGTCAGAACACTGCATAATCTGGTGAAATAGATTTCTGGAAAAGGGAGAAAGAAGAATGGTGGAACGTATTCCAGTTGCGGTGCTTGGTGCTACTGGTAGCGTGGGACAGAGATTCGTTCAGTTACTGGAAGGGCACCCTTGGTTTGAACTCGCGGCCGTAACTGGGTCCGAGCGCAGAGTGGGTAAGGAATTTGGCAAAACGTGCCACTGGATCGTGCAGGAACGCATGCCTGACAGTGCGAAAAGCTTGGTGGTACAGGAGACTGTACCGGAAGGACTCGACGTCCCGCTTGTGTTTTCAGCGTTACCATCTGGAGTGGCTAAGCAGAAGGAATCCCTGTTTGCCTCAGCCGGTATGGTGGTGTGTTCCAACGCAGGCGCTTTCCGGCAGGAGCCCGACGTCCCTATCCTGTTGCCGGAGGTCAATCCGGATCATGCGCATTTGGTGGATGTCCAGAGAAGGCTCCGTGGGTGGGAAGGCTGTATCACCACGAATCCCAACTGTACCTCCACAGGTGTCACGATTGCCCTCAAAGCGCTCCAGGACTCTTGTGGGCTCAGTAAGGTTTTCGCCGTGTCACTCCAGGCCATTTCCGGGGCAGGGTACCCGGGAGTCCCTTCCCTGGACATCCTGGACAATGTGATCCCCCATATCTCGAATGAAGAGCCGAAGTTTGAGTGGGAACCCCGGAAGATGCTGGGTTCTTTCGAGGGAGAGGAGATAGCACTAGCTGACTTTTTGATGTCCACTCACTGCAATCGGGTGGCTGTGAGTGATGGGCATCTGGTCTGTATGAGCGTCGAGACCAGGGACCCGATTACGGTGGCAGAAGCGGCGCAGATCCTGGGGAGCTATGCTCCTCCTGAGGCCGGCTTCGGATTACCGTCGACTCCGGAACCCGTGATATTTGTGAGTTCCGATCCGGATCGTCCTCAGCCACGTTTGGACCGAATGACCGGCAAGGGGATGACGACCGTGGTCGGGAGGGTCCGCGAAGACTCGATCTTCGGACTTAAGTTCGTTGTGCTCTCGCACAACACGATACGGGGGGCAGCGGGCGGTTCCATTTATAATGCTGAACTCTTACGGCGTGAGGGGCTTCTGGGGATCTGAACCAGACTGCGAGTCTTCATCGCGAACTTTGTCGAAAACTCGGCGATCGAACCGACAAGGTTCACGACCAGGTTCACGACAAAGCTTACGACGAAGGAAGCAGTCCCCCCCAACGTGACCTTCATCGTGAACTTCGTCGAAAACTGGGGATGGGGATCGACAAGGTCAACGACAAGG
>JAUWTT010000009.1 GCA_030614585.1 Acidobacteriota bacterium | reverse complement strand
TTTCCTACGAAGATATTGCTGCCCGGTGTTTTGAGATGATGGAGAAGCTCCCGGAAGATCACTCGCTCGTTCTTACAGTTACCGAGAGCGTTTTGGCCGAATCGGCCAGAGAGTGACCGCGCACACTGCTAAGGACTAAAACTGGTTGTTGCCGATAACCCATTTATAAACAGTTATGTTACGGCGTTTTGACCTTAGACCTTCTAATTTTGAGCTTGTTTCGAGCTTCGGATTTCGAGCTTAGCCCTCGGCCCTGGTGCTCATTAGGGCAACACTCCCTCCAGACCGGGGGCTCGTCACGTGCCTCGCGTCGCAACCTGGTGAGAAATGCTGGTGGATAAACCCCAGTACAGCATGATGTAGATCACCACTCCCGTTACTGAAACGTAAATCCAGATTGGAAGTGTCCATCTGGCAATGGCTCGATGTCTACCGAAGTCCATTCTCAAGGCCCTGACTCGAGGCAGTCCCACCAGGGGTACATTCGCCGTGGCGAGAACCGTATGCGAGAGCAGGATTGCGAAGTATATGAAGCGGATAGCCCCTTCACCCTCATAAGAGCGTGAACCGGCGTTGTAATGGTAGACCAGGTAAGACATCAGGAAGAGAGCAGACGTTGACAGGGCTGCCAGCATGCAGTACCTGTGTACTTGGATAAGTTTTCTTCGGATTGCCCAGTAGCCGGACAGGAGGAAAATCGCGCTGGTGGCGTTCAGAAGGGCATTGAGCGCCGGGAGACTTGAGAGTTCCATTACTGCAATCCGGGGATCCTACCGCGCTGGACCATTCTCAACGAGGCGTAGAAGACTCCTATCCCAAACAAGACCGTCACGAGCAGCGAAATCGGCAAGGGAGCGATCGACGCCGCCCCCGGACCCTCTCCATAAAGAAGGTGGCGAAGGACCGATAGCGAGTAGGTGAGCGGGTTTACCAACATGATCCATCTGACCCAGCTGAAGGCGCCTTCAACTGGAAACAGAGCTCCGGACAGCAGCCACAACGGGAAGAGCAGTACATTCATCACCGAATGGTATCCCTGCATCGATTCTGTTTTCCATGCTGTTGCGAAGCCCAGCCCTGACAGGCAGAAAGAGATAAGCAAGAGGGCGGAGCTTAAAGTGAAGAGCTTCCATGCATCCAGCGGTATACCGAGGAGTGGCATTAGCAGAATGAGAAGAAACGCTTGAGCAAAGGCAAGGGTTGTTGATCCAAGGATCTTCGCCAGTACGATGGCGTATCTGGAAACAGGCGCCACAAGGACTGAGAGCAGAAAGCCTTCCTTCCGATCTTCAATAATGGAGAGGCTGGAGAAGATGCTGGTGAAGAGAACGATCAGGAGGATTGTCCCCGGGTAGAAGAACTCGAGGTAGTTCATCTCTGAATTGGAGGTTGGCAGCTGGAATGAGGAACCCAGGCCGGAGCCAATGAACAGCCAGAAGAGGATAGGGGTTCCAAGCGCCCCGAAAATCCGGCTTCGCTGCCGGAGAAATCGGACCAGTTCTCGCTTCCAGAGTGTTCCCACAGAGAGTAAAAAAGTCATATGAGTTCTTCCTTCTACTTTTGCCCGTGAGAGTTTAGCACGGTGATCGGTAATCGGTGATCGGTAAACGGTAATCGGTGATCGGTAACACTTTAGTCCGGGAACATGGGTAACACTTTTGGTAGTTGGTTATGCATCCTGGTTTTGTTCTTCATAATCCAGATCTTTTGGATTCCGGTTAATGATAGCTGTCGTCGGGCCTGTGGGAAAGTAAGTAGTAAGTAGACCACGGATTTCCTTGGTAATCTTGGCGCCTTGGTGGTAAACCAGTTACCGATCACCCTCCTTCGCTGAAGCTATGGAGGGCAGGCCGATCACCGATTACCGTTTACCGATCACCGAACACCGGCATTCCCTCTTGACAAGAGGTGAAGAAAAGGTGAAACTAAAGCATGCCCCAGTCTCTAGGCGTTGCAGAAAGTGAGTTTTTCCAACACTCGAATTTGGGCGAGGTTCGGTCTTCTGCCCGCAATTCCAAGGTAAGGCCGCCTGAATCTCTGCCGGTGAATGTTTCTCCATTGGGCCTGAGAGTCGATACCTTCGCACAAGCCGACATTTTTCCTACGGGGATGGAGGAACTGAATCAGTTATTGGGGGGAGGAATTCCTCGAGGGAAGCTGACTGAGATTAGTGGAGAAGTATCCAGTGGTAAAACCGGACTGTTGTTTTCAATTTTGGCGCAAGTAACTGGAACCGGTGAAATTGCTGCGTATGTTGATGCTTTCGATGCCTTGGACCCTGAGTATGCTCAGAATGCGGGGGTTGATCTTGCTTCTCTCCTCTGGGTGCGCTGTCGAGGAGATCGAAATCATTCCGCAAGATCTTGTGAAAGGGCGCTGAAAGCTGCAGATGTCCTCGTTCAAGGGGGCGGGATCGGTGTCGTTGTCTTGGATATGGAACGGTTCCCACTTTCTAGTGACACAGGGGCAGTGAAAGTACCTCTTCACAGCTGGTTCAGGCTGCAGCGCGCTGTTAAGGGGACCCCCACAATTCTGGTGGTATTATCTCGGTCCAAAATAGCCGGGAGTGCCGCATCTCTTGCACTTTCAATTGAACGCAACCGGAGTGTTTGGACTCCCAGGGACTATCGTAGCCCCAATGTTCCATGCCGGGTTGCCCAGTCAGATCGCTCCCCACTGTTTGCATTTCAACATCAGTCTCCTGTGACTGGCCAGGATCCCCCGCATCTCTCCAACGGCCGATGGTTGGCCACCCACCAGGGAGTGAAGGTCAAAAGTCAATTTAGGGGGATAGAAAGCAGAGCCCATTTGCTGAGGGGGAATGCGCATGGCACTGTCACGGTTCATTGCCGTTTTCAGCCCGAAGCCTGAGCAGCTTTTCGAGGTTGCTCACATGCTTTCTCCCCGGGTAGAGGTCTGTCCTCCTGACGGTGTTGTTCTGGAAGTCCCGGTTCGTTGTGAGCAGGACACGTTGGACCGGCTTCCTTACCTGATTACTGAAAAGAACTTCCGGGTTGGGGGAGCGGCTACACGTACTGCCGCAATTTTCGTGGCCAAAGTTTCTCCAGGCACCCTCCTTCCTTATGGAAAAGAAACGGAGTTTCTAGCTCAGTTGCCAATTCAGCATTTGTCAATTCATGCCGATGTAGATGAGCACACCCTGAGTACTCTCTCTCATTGGGGAGTGAAAACATTCGGTGAATTCGCTTCTTTGCCTGAGAAAGCGTTGGTTGCTCGATTGGGCCAACGGGGAGTGTTTCTACAAAAGATAGCCCGTGGAGAAGATGCCAGGTGTCTCCAGGCTTATCAGCCTGAGGCGGAATTCAAGGAGGTCCAGGATTTGGAATGGACTCTGAATACTCTGGAGCCATTGTTCTTTATTGCAGGGAGCATGCTGGAGAACTTGTGTTCTCAGCTGAAAGGGTGTGGGCTAGCCATGGGGGCCCTGCAGATAAAGCTGAAATTGTCGGACGGTTCGTGCGATGAGAGGAGTATCAATCTTGCTTTGCCGATGCAAGATGCCAAAGCGATCCTCTCCTTACTGAGAATAGAACTGCAGACTTGTGTTCCTCGGGCAGGTGTCGTCAGAGTTTTGATTCAGGCAAAACCCACGCGTCCAAGAATATTCCAACATTCACTTCTCCAGCCCACGGCTCCTCATCCTGAGAAACTGTCTCGGACTTTGACCCGGTTAAAGGCAATTGTGGGTAACGACAACATTGGGTGTCCGGAGTTGTTGGACACTTACCGTCCGGATGCGTTTCAAATGCGGGAGTTGGAGTTGGAGCGGAAAGTCAAGAGAAAAGGCAGATCAGGACGACAAAGGGCAGGAAAAGCGAGCAGCAAACCGAGTGTGGCAATTACCGCTTCCGTCCGGCTCTCCTTGCGGAGGATACGCCCTCCTCAGCCGATACAAATAGACACAGAGCGAATCACCTCCTGTGCAGGCCCATGGAAGTCGTCAGGCGATTGGTGGATGGATCAAGGCCGGACAGATGGTTGGTCAAGGGAAGAATGGGACGTAGAACTTACAGCTGGAGGTTTGTATCGAATTTATTGGGACCATGGGAAGAAACAGTGGTTTGTGGAAGGGGTCTATGATTGAAGAGGTTGATGCCGGATGCCGGACCTGTCCTCCATAGCTCGAAGAGCGAAGGAGGATGCCGGATGCCGGATCGGTTCCCTTCGTCGCGAGCTTTGTCGTGAACCTTGTTGATTCGTCCACGCGGATTCCGACAAAGTTCGCGATTAAGTTCACGACAAAGAATGATAGGTGCCGGACCTGCCCTCCATACATTAGAAAGTGTCATGGCTAGCGATGCACTTTCGCGCATTGAACCCCCAATTCACTTGACAACCTGCCACCGAAAAACAGGAGAGTTCTTACAAGACCCAAGACCCAAGACCCAAGACCCAAGACCCTAAGCTGCCTAAATACATCGAACTCCATACATGCAGCGCATTCAGTTTTCTGGAAGGTTCTTCCACACCTGAGGAACTGGCCCAGGAAGCTGCTCGCCTGGGCTATCCCAGTCTGGCGCTTCTGGATCAGGGCGGAGTGTATGGGGCGCCTCGTTTCTACCGAGCCTGCAGGGAAGTTGGGGTACGTCCCATTGTGGGTTCGGAGATCACTCTTAGGGAGGGGTGCCTGCCCGTCTTGGTGCAATCAAGGGAAGGCTATCAGAATCTCTGCCACCTGATCACAGATTCGAAACTGGATGCGGAGAAGGGTGAGGGGGAGACGACACTGGAAGAGCTGGAACAATACTCCTCGGGGCTGGTCTGTCTCACCGGGGGAGACAAAGGCCCACTTCCTGCTTTGATGAAACAAGGATCACTCCATGCCTTGAATTTCCTCAAGAGGCTCAAACAAATCTGGGGAGATAAGAACGTCTATGTAGAAGTTCAACGTCACTTTGATCGGGAGCAGGAGTCGCGCAACCAGATGTTGGCAGATCTGGCCAATCAGCTGAACTTGCCACTGCTGGCCACTAACGGGGTGCGTTATGCGCGTTCCTCCGGACGTCTTCTACACGATGTGCTCACCTGCATTAAGCACCGGACGAACCTTGATGAAGCGGGAAAGCTGCTAAACAGAAATGCAGAGTGCCATTTGAAATCTCCTGGCGAGATGACACAAACCTTTGCCGACTTGCCGCAGGCGTTAGCTAACAGTGTAGAACTCTCACACCGGTTGGACTTCACATTGAAGGATCTGGGGTACCAGTTTCCCGCCTACGATGTGCCTTCGGGAGAGACGATGAACAGTTACTTGAGAAAGCTCACGGAAGCAGGAGCACGGGACCGTTACCGGCCCTTTTATGCGAAAGCACGCCGCCAGATCGAATACGAATTAGACATTATTGGAAAGCTGGGTTTGGCCGGGTATTTCCTGATTGTCTGGGACATCGTTCAGTTTTGCAAGCGGCACGAGATTTTGGTCCAGGGACGGGGTTCGGCGGCAAATAGTGCGGTTTGCTACAGCCTGGGAATTACCGCTGTCGATCCGGTTGGCATGGAACTCCTCTTTGAGAGATTCCTATCTGAAGAAAGGGGAGAGTGGCCCGACATCGACTTGGACCTTCCCAGCGGTGATCGTCGGGAGAGCGTTATTCAGTACGTATACGACCGCTACGGACGGCGTGGAGCCGCGATGACTGCCAATGTCATTACTTACCGCTGCCGTAGCGCAGCAAGAGAGGTGGGAAAAGCTCTTGGATTTCCTCTCCAGGTTCTGGATCGATTGTCGAAATTACTCGTCACGTGGGGTTGGTCGGTCTTTGAGGAAGAGGGGCTATTGCTCGAAAGGTTTCAAGAAGCGGGGCTGAATCTTTCTCATCGGAGAGTCCGGAACTTTGTTCGACTGTGGCGAGAAATTCAAGATTTACCGCGGCATCTCGGGCAGCATACCGGAGGAATGATCATTTGCCAGGGGAGTCTCGACTCGGTGGTGCCCGTGGAGAGTGCTCGCATGCCGGGACGCACAGTTGTGCAGTGGGACAAAGATGACTGTGCTGATTTGGGAATTATCAAAGTTGACCTTCTGGGGTTGGGTATGATGGCCGCCATACACGAGTCTCTCGAATTGATTCGAGAATCGAATCGTGAAATTGATCTCGCGCATTTGCCTCAAGACGACCCAAAAGTCTATTCGATGCTTCAACAGGCCGATACCGTAGGGGTTTTTCAGGTAGAAAGTCGAGCCCAAATGGCAACACTTCCTCGTTTGAAGCCGACGTGTTTTTACGATCTGGTAGTAGAGGTCGCCATAATCCGCCCTGGTCCAATCGTGGGCAAGATGGTTCACCCATATCTCAGCAGGCGAGCCGGTCTGGAACCGGTCACGTATCCGCACCCCTCTTTGGAGCCAATTCTGAAGCGGACTCTCGGAGTCCCGCTGTTTCAAGAGCAACTATTAAGGATTGCAATGTTGGGCGCCGGTTTTACCGGGGGAGAGGCCGAGGAATTGAGGCGAGCCCTGGGTTTTAAGAAGCCGGATGGAGCGATGGCGAAAATCGAAAAGAGACTCAGGGAAGGTCTCGAGAAGAATGGGATCCATGGGGAGGCTGCAGAGACAATCATCCGCCACATCACGTCATTCGCCCTGTATGGATTCCCTGAGTCTCACGCCGCTAGTTTTGCGCTGTTGGCTTACGCCAGTGCTTACCTGAAAGCGCACTTTCCAGCTGAGTTTTATACTGCATTGCTGAACAATCAGCCGATGGGTTTCTATCATCCGGCTACCCTGGTCAAGGATGCGCAGCGTAGAGGACAGCGCGTAAAGCCGGTCGATGTCCAGAAGTCAGACTGGAGGTGTGGGATCGAGGAAGATCAGTCGATCCGCTTGGGTCTCATGTACGTCAAAGGGTTGCGAGAAGAAACAGGTCAGCGCATCGAAACGGAACGACACCGCTGTGCCTTTTCTTCTGTTGATGATTTGCAGCAGCGGATAAAGCCGAACAGGTCTGAGATCACGACCCTGGCAAGAATCGGTGCTCTGAATTCATTCGGGTTGAAAAGACGGGAAGCTCTCTGGCAAGTGGAGAAGGTTTGTCGATTTGCAGGTCCCCTTTTCGAAAACACTTCTTCTCCATACGACATATCTCCGCTTCAGGAGATGACGGCTATGGAGCGACTGGCTTCAGACTACGAAGGAGCTGGAATCACAGTCGGACCCCATGCCATGGCCTTGAAAAGAAGGGAATTGAATTCCCTGGGGATCGTTCCTTCCGCTTCCTTGGAAAAGCTCAAAGACGGGCGGAAAGTGAGAGTTGCAGGCACTGTAATCGTACGCCAGAGACCGATGACAGCTAAAGGATTCCTCTTCATGAGCCTTGAAGACGAAACGGGCATTTCGAATATCGTTTTCCGTCCTAAAATGTTCGAGAAAAACCGTTTGGTTTTAATGAGTCATCCTTTTCTCATAATCGAAGGAATGCTTCAGAATCAGAACAATGTGATCTCCGTCCTCGCCCACAAAGTTCGTGGATTGACAGGGCTCGACATTCCCATATCCTCCCACGATTTTCATTAACTGGGAACTGGGAACTGGGAACTGGGAACTGGGAACTGGGAACTGGGAACTGGGGGCTGGTGATCGGTAAACGGTTATCGGGGTAGCTAAGAAGTAAGTAGTGAAAAGTTGTCGTTCGCCGTTCGTCATTCGCCATTTACATACTCCTTCTCTTCCCAAAACTTTGTCGTGAACTTAATCGCAAGCTTTGTCGAGAACCCAGTGGCAGGAATCGACAAAGCTTACGACAAAGGGACTCGGGCCCCATGGCGAGCATGAGTGCGGCTGGTGGATTCCTGGTACCTGGATGCCTTAGTGGTGAACCTATGAACGCGTGTAATTCGAAGATAACTTCCTGTAACCTAGTGTCTATGACGAAACAACGTGTGGTGATTGAAAATGTTCGGCCTCAGGTAGACTCTGGCAGATTCCCCATCAAAAGAGTCGTGGGAGAAACTGTCACAGTTGAAGCAGACATTTTCGCCGACAGTCACGACTCGATCAGTGCCTTACTCCACTATCGTTTCGAGGCCCAGGGAGCACCATGGAAACAGGTGTCCATGGAGCCCATTTCGAACGACAGGTGGCAGGCTTCTTTCGAAGTTGCTGAACTCGGCTCCTACTTCTACACCGTCGAGGCTTGGATAGACCATTTCAAGACCTGGCGAAGCGGACTGCAAAAGAAGCTCGACGCAGGACTGGACATTTCAGTGGATCTTCTCATCGGAAGCGATCTGATAATGAAAACGTCAGAGAGAGCTTCGGACAGGGATCGAAAGCAGTTGATGGAGTTAGCGGAGTTTCTCTGCACCGACAACGATCCCTCAGTTAAGGTCAAGCTGGCTCTGGACAAGGATCTGGCCCAGCTGCTTTACAGATATCCAAAAAGGGAGTTGATCTCTCGGCTCGACAGGGAGTTGCCCGTAACTGTTGAGCGGGCCAAGGCCCGTTTCAGTTCCTGGTACGAGATCTTTCCCCGCTCATACGGAAAGGAAGGGCAGCACGGGACTTTCAAAGACTGCGAAGAAGTACTTCCTGAGCTGGCTCGAATGGGGTTTGATGTTGTTTACTTTTCCCCGATCCATCCGATTGGGACCACTAAACGGAAAGGGAAGAACAATTCCCTGGAGGCAACTCCTGAAGATTGCGGAAGTCCCTGGGCGATTGGTTCAGAAGATGGCGGGCATAAAGCCACCCACCCCGAACTCGGGACTCTTGAAGATTTCAGGGCTCTAGTGGAGGTTGCCAAAGACCTTGGAATCGAAATAGCGCTTGATCTTGCCTTCCAGTGTTCTCCAGATCACCCTTATGTGACGGAACATCCCGAGTGGTTTCGACACAGGCCTGACGGGACAGTGCAATATGCCGAGAATCCTCCTAAGAAATACGAGGACATCCTTCCGTTCGAGTTTGAGAACAGCGGGGCCCGCGAACTGTGGTCGGAGCTGAAAAGCGTGTTTGAGTTCTGGATGGAACAGGGGGTTACGATATTTCGGGTGGATAACCCTCATACCAAGCCCTTTGCATTTTGGGAATGGGTCATTCCTGAATTGCGGAAGGAACATCCGGAAATGATCCTCCTTTCGGAGGCCTTCACACGCCCCAGGATCATGTACCGCCTCGGGAAGCTCGGATTCTCTCAGTCCTACACCTATTTTGCCTGGAGGAATACGAAGTGGGAGCTCTCGAAGTACTTCCGTGGATTGACACAGACCGAAGTAAAGGAATTCTTCCGCTCGAACGCCTGGCCAAACACTCCCGACATCTTGACCGAGTATATTCAAACCGGGGGAAGGCCCGCGTTTGTCATTCGATTGATCTTGGCAGCTACTCTCTCGGCCAACTACGGCATTTACGGCCCCGCGTTTGAGATGTGTGATGCCCAGCCCAGAGAGCCCGGCAGCGAAGAGTACCTCAACTCGGAAAAGTACGAGCTGAAGTCTTGGGACGTATCGAAAGCGGAGAGTTTCAGGGATTTAGTTGCGAGGGTGAACAGAATCCGAAACAATAGCCCCGCTCTTCAGCTTGACCATACCTTGCAGTTCCACCCCGTGGATAACGAGCAACTGATCTGTTACAGCAAGCGTTCTGCAGATGGTTCGGACTTGGTCATCGTTGTTGTGAATCTCGATCCGCATCACACTCACTCAGGATGGGTCGAGTTTCCTTTGCAGGAGTTCGGGATTCCTGCGGATGCTCCGTACCAAGTGCATGACCTGATCAGTGAAGAACGGTATCTTTGGACGGGTCATCGAAATTACGTGGAGCTCAATCCTCATGTGATGCCGGCCCACATCTTCAGTTTACGCAGAAAGGTCCGTTCAGAACTGGATTTTGAGTACTTTCTCTAATTTGCCTCATCTAGAGCACACGGGATTCTTTCAGACAAACGTATTTTTGCGATGAGTCGAGAACTGAATTCGTTACACGAACTGGCACAGCTTTACCAGGTCGAGACCTCTTTTCATGACGGGTTGGGGAATCTGCGTGAGCCTCAACCAGACGTGCTCATGGCGGTCCTGAGAAGCCTTGGAGCCGAAGTTGAAAACCTGGATGAGGTGCCGGCTGAAGTTCGTCGTCGCCGCCGGCAACTAATGATCCGTTTTGCCGAGCCGGTGTCGGTCAGTTGGGACGGTCAATCAGTGACGATCCCGGTTCAGTTTTCTGGGAGCGACACCTCAGATTGGCTGCGCTTGAGAATCGGCCTGGAGAGCGGCGAAGAGAAGCGATGGGAACTCCGGAGAAGCGACCTTCCTCTGCGATCCTCCCATGAAGTCGACGGCGGACCTGTTGAGTGCAGGGAGCTGGAAATCCCTCAACTCCCGTTTGGATATCAGGACCTTGAGATTGAGACCAGTTCAGGTGTCGAGCATGTACACCTCGTGTCTGCACCTGGCAGGGCTTTCTCGCAGCACGCGGATCGACTCTGGGGGCTTTTTCTCCCGATGTATGCTCTGAAGTCTGAAAGAAGCTGGGGAGTTGGTGATTTTACCGACTTTCAAGACTTTGTCCGCTGGATCAGCCAAGAGGGGGGGAGGTTTGTCGGTACCTTGCCACTGTTCGCCGCTTTTCTGGAGGAGCCCCTGGAGCCCAGTCCCTACGTTCCAGCCAGCCGGTTGTTCTGGAACGAACTGTTTGTCGACCCGACCTGTGCCCCGCAGTGGGGAACCTCCGAAGAAGGTCGCAGGATGTTTGAATCCAGCGACTTTCAGGAGGAACTTCAGCGTCTTAGAGCCTCTGAACTAGTGGACTACGGTCGGGCTATAGCTCACAAACGACAGATTCTCGAGGCCTTGGCGCGACAGTTTTCCGAGGAGGGAGGCGACGCATCCCCAGCTTTCCGTGACTTTCTGTCAAGACGCCCGGAAGCTGTTCTGTATGCTGAGTTCCGGGCGGTGCATGAGAAACGTCGCCAGAGTTGGAATGACTGGCCGGATCGGCTCCGCGATGGCACATTCGTGGTTGGAGATTATGATGAATCCAGCAAGGTCTACCATCTGTATTCTCAGTGGCTGGCCGATCAGCAAATTGAAAGCCTCCACTCAGTTGCCCGTGGAAGTGAGGTTGGCGTCTATTTGGATTTTCCTTTGGGTGTTCACCCGGATGGATTCGACGCCTGGCTGGAGTCATCCAGTTTTGCTGCCCACGTGAGTGGCGGGGCACCGCCAGATGACTTCTTTCGAAAGGGGCAGGACTGGGGTTTCCGTCCCCCGCATCCGGAGGAGTCGCGACGTCTGGGCCACCGATATCTCAGGGAGGTCCTCAGCCAGCTTATGCGTCGCTGCGATCTGATCCGTGTAGACCACTTCATGAGTCTGCAAAGACTCTACTGGATACCGAATGGGTGGGACCCCGAGAATGGGGTCTATGTGAATTATCCCACCGAAGATCTTCTGGCAATCCTGGCTGTGGAATCGAACCGCCATGATTGCGTGGTTGTTGGAGAGGATCTGGGCACAGTGAGCCCACTAATTCGAGAGAAGATGGGGCAACATGGGATTCACCGTATGTATGTAGGTCAGTTTGAGAATTCTAGTCACGATTGGCCTCCTCTCTCTCCTGTCGCCCAAGGAGTCGTGGCCAGTTTAAACACTCACGATACGCCAACGGCGGTGGCCTTTTGGCGGGGGCTCGATATTGACCTCCGCAGGGAAATGGGGTTGCTCAATGAGGAGGAGTGGAATTCAGAAAAGGAGCAACGAGTAGCCCTGATTCGTAACCTTCAGAGCTTCTTGAACGGCGAAGGAGATCCGTTCAGTGAGTCGGCCGAGCTAACCGCAGTAATTAAATGGGTCGAGTACCTGGCTGGGAGCGATGCCCGATACGTGCTAGTCAACATTGAAGACCTGTGGTCGGAGGAGAAACCTCAGAACATCCCCGGAACAGGTCCAGAAATGCCCAATTGGAAAAGGAAGTCGAGATACTCCCTTGAGGAATTCACCAGCGACGACTCGCTCCGTGACATTCTTCGGGGCATTGACAGCTGTCGAAAGCTGGTGCAAGAGTAAGAGGGAAGAGGATTTCCAAAAAGGTAACTTCCATGAAAAGCAAAGACCCGGGAAAAAAGAGTCAGAAGAAGAAGCCATCCCGTCGAGCTGCCGGCGACACGAGTCTCTTGGGGGACCAGGATCTGTACCTGTTCAACGAGGGCACACATAGCCGCCTTTACGAGAAGCTCGGCTCACACCAGATTCGCGTCGGACGCAAGGCGGGAGTCTATTTCGCCGTTTGGGCTCCCGACGCGGTGCAGGTATCCGTTGTGGGAGATTTCAACGGTTGGAAGCCGGGTGAGAACCTACTGCACGCCAGAGGTCAGTCTGGAATCTGGGAGGGGGCCGTATTAGAGGGCGCGAAGAAGGGCTCAATCTACAAGTATCACATCGTTTCGCGTTTTGACGGGCACGCCGTTTTGAAGGCCGACCCGTTCGCCGTATACGCAGAGGTCCCGCCCAGGACAGGTTCCCGAGTATGGACCCTGGATTATGAGTGGAACGATCAAGCATGGATGGCAAGCAGGAAGGAGCACAATAGCCTTGAGGCGCCAATCTCAATATATGAAGTCCACCTCGGCTCATGGATGCGGGCCCCGGAAGAGGGGAACCGTTCTCTTACTTATCGGGAACTTGCTTCAAAGCTGGCTGACTACGTCAAAGGGCTCGGGTTCACTCACATAGAGTTGCTGCCGATTATGGAGTATCCGTTCGGTGGGTCGTGGGGATATCAGACAACGGGCTATTTTGCCCCTACCAGCCGTTTCGGAACGCCTGAAGATTTCATGTTCCTGGTGGATTGTCTTCACCAGAACGGGATTGGCGTGATTCTGGACTGGGTGCCCTCGCATTTCCCGACGGATGAACATGGGCTGGGATATTTCGACGGTACTCACCTTTACGAACACGCTGACGCTCGGAAGGGTTTTCATCCTGATTGGAGCAGCTACATTTTCAACTATGGGCGCAACGAGGTCCGTAGCTTTCTCATGAGCTCGGCCAGTTCCTGGTTGAAGCGCTATCACATTGATGGTATCCGGGTCGATGCTGTCGCTTCGATGCTGTACCTGGACTATTCGAGAGAAGACGGGGATTGGATTCCTAATGAGTATGGTGGCAATGAGAACATCGATGCGATCGAGTTCCTTCAACAGCTGAACCGGATGGTCTACGAGGAGTTCGGAGATGTCCAGACGTTCGCCGAGGAGTCGACAGCCTGGCCGATGGTTTCCCGTCCGACCTATTTAGGAGGCCTTGGGTTCGGAATGAAGTGGGACATGGGCTGGATGCATGACACTTTGGAGTATATGTCGAAGGAGGCAGTCCATAGGAAGTTCCATCAGAATAACCTTACATTCCGTATGCTTTACGCCTTTCAGGAGAACTTCGTTCTTCCCCTTTCCCACGACGAAGTGGTCCACGGCAAAGGATCGCTGCTGGGCAAAATGACGGGGGATGATTGGCAAAAGTTTGCGAACCTGAGAACTCTCTACGGCTACATGTTCGCGCAGCCTGCAAAGAAACTGCTCTTCATGGGCGGTGAACTGGGGCAATGGAGTGAGTGGGATCATGAGAGCAGCGTTGAGTGGCATCTGGCGGAGTATCCCCTCCACGCAGGGTTACAGCTTTGGGTCACTGACCTAAACCGCCTTTATCGAAATGAACCAGCGCTGCATGAAGTGGACTTCTCGGCAGAGGGCTTTGAGTGGATCGATTGCGGAGATAGTGACCAGAGCGTGGTCAGCCTGTTGCGTTGGGGTAAGTCGGGTGACTGCGTCGTGATGGTAGCTTCAAACTTCACGCCGGTTCCCAGGCATAACTATCGTGTGGGCGTGCCGTTCAAAGGAAAGTGGGAGGAGATCCTTAATAGCGACGGCAAGGATTACGGCGGTTCCGGCCAGGGGAATATGGGAGGTGTCGAAGCGGTCCCGATCCCTTTCCATGGACGGCCATACTCCGTCAATTTGACCTTGCCTCCTCTCTCGACGGTGTTTTTCAAACCGGAATGATCCGGTAATCGGTGATCGGTAATCGGGGTAAGGAGATTTACCACCAAGTCACCAAGCCCACCAAGGAAATCCCTGGTCTACTCACTACTCACTACTTACTACTTCCCGATTACCGATCACCGATTACCGGTTCCAGCCCCCCGTGCTATTATCGTGCGCTTAATGACTGAGGAAACGATTCGGAACCGGTACGTCTGCATACACGGGCACTTCTATCAGCCTCCTCGAGAGAACCCCTGGACCGGGAAGATAGAGCCACAGCCCAGTGCAGGTCCCTTTCATGATTGGAATCAGAGAATAACGGCAGAGTCATATACGCCGAACTCGAAGGCTTCCGTACTTAACTCAGAAGGCGATTTGATCCGCCGCGTGAGTAACTACAGTCGGATGAGCTTCAATTTTGGGCCGACGCTGTTGAGATGGATGCAGCAATGTGCACCGGAAACTTATTCGTCAGTCCTGGCGGCGGATGTTGAAAGTAGGAACGCATACTCAGGTCACGGCTCGGCTATTGCCCAAGCTTATCACCACAGCATCCTCCCGTTGGCTAACAGGCGAGATAAAGTCACTGAAGTTGCCTGGGGAATCCAGGATTTCGAATGGCGATTCGGCCGCAAGCCTGCAGGGATGTGGTTAGCTGAGACGGCCGCAGATGTGGAGACATTAGAGGTATTGTCCGCCCAGGGAATCCATTATACGATTCTGAGCCCTTTTCAGGCTGAAAAGAGCCGTCCGGATGGCGCGCAGGAATGGGGCGACGCTTCAGGCGGAAGGATCGATCCCCGGAAGCCGTATCGGATGAGGTTGCCATCCGGTTCAGATATATCCTTGTTCTTTTATGACGGTGGAATTGCCAAAGGTGTAGCCTTTGAGAGACTTCTTGAGAACGGTGATCGCTTCGCCAACCGACTCCGCGATGGCTTTGGTGATGATTCGGGACCTCAGCTCGTGCATATTGCTACGGACGGAGAAACATACGGGCATCACCACAAGTTTGGAGAGATGGCACTTGCTTATACTCTTCAAACTTTGGCCGATGACCCAAATTCACGGCTCACGGTGTACGGGGAGTTCCTGGAGCAGAGCCCTCCCAATCATGAAGTTCAGATTGTCGATGGAAGCTCATGGAGTTGTCCCCACGGAGTGGAAAGATGGCGCAGCAATTGTGGATGCCATACGGGTGGGAATCCACACTGGACGCAGGCTTGGAGGACTCCACTTCGGGAAAGCCTGGACTGGTTAAGGGACGCCCTGGCAGCTCGGTTTGAGAGAGACGCCGGGGAGTTTTTCAGCGATCCGTGGGACGCAAGAGACCATGCAGTTATTCTCCTGCTGGACGAATCTGAAGAAACTCGTGAGCAGTTCTTTTCCAGGTTCTCGTCCCACCCCCTTTCCAAAGAAGAGAAGATGGCGGCGTTTCAACTGCTCGAACTCCAGCGCCATGCACTGATGATGTATACGAGCTGCGGTTGGTTCTTTAATGATCTTGTGGGGATTGAGACGATTCAGATCCTCCGCTATGCTGCGAGAGCGATTGAACTTGGGGAAGAGCTTTTTCAGACAGAGTTTGAGGCTGAATTCCTGAACAGGTTGTCACGAGCGAAAAGCAATCTCCCCGAGGAAGGGGATGGAGCAGAGATTTACCGCCGGGAAGTGCTCTCGATCCGTCGGTAACAAGCGAGATTCGCGTTAGGATGCTGATGCCAGATGCCGGATGCCAGATGGCCGGACCCCAGATCCCGGGCCTGCCCTCCATAGCTCGAAGAGCGAAGGAGGGTGGCTTAGTGATTTAGTGGTTTGATCCCCAGCTCCCAGATCCCAGACCTCCATAGATCTTTGCGATCTGCGAAGTAAGCTCGTCTATCTGGGAACTCCTGACGGTTGGGAAGAAGATTCGGTTCTCATCCGCGCCACTGCCGAACCATTCGATTTTTTGCCTGAGACTTAGATCCAGGGCTTGTGGTTTGGCTGCGAAGGAAGCCCATTCACGATCGTCGGATCGAAGAATCCTCTTCTTGGATTGCTCAGCTGGGGGGCCTCCCGAGGCCGCTCTGCCGTCAATCGCCCAAGGGATCTCTACTTGAAGAATCTCTGCGATCGTGGGAAGTACGTCAATGAGTTCTATCGACCGATCATCAACATAACCCTCCGCCTGACCGGGTGCCTTGATGAAAAGCGGCACGGATAAAATGTCCGCAGCATTCGTGCGGGTTATTCGCCGAGCCGGGTCCCCTATTCTAAAGCTTCTTCCGTGGTCTGAAGCTAAGCACAGAACGGAGCGATCATAGAGGTTGAACTGTTTGAGGCGGCCGACTATTTCACCGAGAATCTGATCGACAAAACCCAATTGGAGAAGGTGCCGGTAATAGGAGAGCACGATCTGCTCCGTCCCCCAATCCTCGCTCCGGGCCTGGGACGGGTCACCCGAAAGAGTGTACCGTTCACCGTTGGGTAAGAAGTGGAAAGGGCTGTGAGGTAGAAGAAGATGCAAGAAGAACAGACTTGGACCTTCTTGATTCGACTCCACGGCGGCCAGAAAACGATTCAGATTCTCGAGTCTGTCAGACGCAAGTTCCCCGAGCCACTGTTTGAAAAGCCATTCGTGTGGATCACCGAAACCTTCCCATGTATGACTGACTCGGGGCAGGTGCTTTGCAATCTTGGCCGGCATAACGATCCTCAGGTAAATGATCGCCGTATCGACAAAGAGAGAGAGCCTTCTTGAACGGAGCTTATCCTCAGACAGATTCACCTCCTGCAAATCAGGCGGACACAGGAGAGTCGCCGATTCGAAAGCCTCAATCTCATGTGAAGGTGCAAAAAGCGAAAACACCGTATCTGGATAATGGCGCGAAATGGGTATCTTCCGGGGGTCAGGGTACTTCCCAGTCACCAGCGACGGAATCGCGAACGTTGAACTGTCGGCGACGGTAGTAGCATTCCGGTACCAGGTGGACTCACGTGCCAGCGCTGCGAAATGAGGGTAGCGGGCAGCGTCAATGCTTTCGTTAGCATCCAGCAGTGAGGTGAGAGGGAGTTCATCAAACACGAGGATGACTACCGGCACATCTGATCCGGTATGAATACTTTGGGTTCTTTCGGGGCGAGAGAGGGTCGGCGAGGGTTCCTGCCGCACGGCCTCCCAGATATGGCCGTGAGACAGGAAGATCAGCGGGAAGATCAGGACACTGGGCGAGAGAAAAGTCAGAAAAGTTCTCACCGATTTGCTGCGGGAATAGGCTACCGCTACAGCAGCTCCTAATAACAACGCGCTCAGTGCTCTCAAGCCATCGAGCGAGTCGGGAAGCGCCTTGAAAGGAGGATTGAGGATAGCCACCAGTAGACAGAACACCACAAACAGATGGGCCCTGCGGCGTAGATTCTCGTTGACCATCCCCAGCAACTTCTCTAGCAGTACTACTACCAGAGGTGCCAGCAAGAGAGGTAGGAAGACTGCCAACAGCAGGTCAGCAAGAGTCGTTTCATGTGCGATCAGGAACTCCGGGTTTTGAGAGAGTATGTCAAAGACCGGCTGAGACAGTGCAAAGCCGAACAGTGTGAAAATGTGCAGCCCTTCGGCTAGAGAAGGGCGTGATTTTCGTTTCAGTTCCGAATTCCTGTCGTTGTCTGAGTCGTTAGCGACTGAGGCCATAAGACCAATCCAGTTGAATCCTAATCTCGGTGAACGTTCACGTAACCATACCTCGACAACTGCAGCTGAGTCAGAATAGGCCTCTTCCGGCCGACAACCAAGTGTCTGGCTACGATACTATTCGTGCTCGGAAAGGCGGTCAATGCCGTCTTCTTCAATGAAGAGAACTGTGGAGATACCTAGACTTTGGGTGATTTCGGACTGCCGGCGGGTGAGCCGCCTTGGAACCGATGGCCCAAGTCACTAGAATAGGCGATCATGAAACAACAGAAATACATTTTGCCTGAGTCAGAAATCCCGAGACAGTGGTATAACCTTGCTCCCGACTTGCCGACACCGCTACTGCCTCCACTTGGCCCAGATGCGAATCCGATCAGTCCCGAAATGTTGGCGCCAATATTCCCTATGGGGCTGATTGAGCAGGAAGTGAGTCAAGAAAGGTGGATAGATATTCCGGAGGAGATCCTCGATATCCTCTGTCGTTGGCGCCCAACTCCTCTGAGGCGTGCAGTTCATCTGGAGAAGTATCTGAATACTCCTGCCCGGATCTACTACAAGGATGAGAGTGTGAGCCCCGCGGGAAGCCACAAACCGAATACCGCCGTCGTTCAGGCTTGGTACAACAAGCAGGAAGGTATTGAGCGGTTGACGACGGAGACCGGGGCGGGCCAGTGGGGGAGTGCGCTGGCTTTTTCCTGCAGTCTACTGGGTCTGGAATGCAAGGTATTCATGGTGCGAATCAGTTTCGAGCAGAAGCCCTTCCGCAGAATCATGATGCAAACCTGGGGTGCCAGCTGTGTCCCGAGTCCCAGCGAAGAAACGGCTGCGGGCCGCGCCGTGCTTGAGAAAATGCCCGATACACCGGGCAGCCTCGGAATTGCCATCAGTGAGGCAGTGGAACAGGCCGTCACAGATCCTTCAGGGAAGACCCGTTACTCATTGGGAAGCGTCTTGAACCATGTGCTTATGCACCAGACCATTATCGGACTTGAAGCGAAGAAACAGTTGGCGTTAGCTTCGGAGACAGTCCCGGATGTTGTGATTGGATGCGCTGGCGGGGGCAGCAATTTCTCGGGTCTTGCGTTCCCGTTTCTGCTCGACAAAATCAATGGAGCCGAAATCGAGGTCATACCGACCGAACCAACTGCCTGTCCAACCATGACCCGGGGGCCCTTTTCCTACGATTTTGGGGATATCGCCGAGACGACACCCCTGCTGCCGATGCACTCGCTTGGACACACTTTTGTGCCTCCGCCAATCCACGCCGGCGGGCTCCGCTACCACGGAATGGCGCCTCTGGTCAGTCAGACCATTGTGGAGGGACTTTCGACGCCGAGAGCCTATAATCAGATGCAGTGTTACGAGTCGGCGGTACTTTGGGCTCAGACCGAAGGTGTCATTTGTGCTCCGGAAACCAGTCATGCGATCGCGGCAGTCATCGAACAGGCAAAACTCGCCAGGGAAGAGGGCAAAGAAAAGGTGATTGTCTTTTGCTTCAGCGGTCACGGTCTGATGGATCTAGTCGGCTACGAGAAGTATTTTAAGGGGGAACTGTCAGATTTCTCGCTACCTCAGGAAGATCTGCAGACGTATCTGGATGCCATTGCGAACTTACCACAGCCGGAAATCCGCAAAACTGGCAAGTGGTAGAAGGTTTCCCCGTTTGGCAGTGAGAGGGGGGAGCAGTGAGTAGTAAGTAGTAAGTAGTGAGCAGTGTACTGCTACGCTCCCTCGTGCTCGGTAATCGGCCTGTCCTCCGTAGCTCGAAGAGCGAAGGGGGATGATCGGTAAACGGTAATCGGGGGGCGGGGGGAACGACGAACGACGAATAGGGACCCTGAACGGTCAAACGGACAGCCTAACCTTAACGGAAGACGGGTCAGTGCGAAGTAAGTAGTAAGAAGTAAAGCACTAATCCTTGGTGCTCTTGGTGGTAGATATTCGATGACCGTTCACCGATTACCGATAACCGGGTTGAGTCCGAGATGTCGGTGGCTCCACCGTGGCATTAGCGAAGGAAGATGGTTTCTGGAATGGACTGGTTAACCTGTTGGAAAAGATGTGTCTTGGCGGGATTAGTGGGTATCCTGGCAGCCATTGCCTGTGGCCCACAGGAGAATCGAGAAGTTACACCTCCCCGTGCAAGGAACCTTGTTTTCATCATGGGCGACGATCATTCGGCGGAAGTTCTCGGCGCTTATGGTAATCAGGTTGTTCGGACTCCAAATCTCGATCAACTCGCATCGCAAGGGCTTCGATTCAACCGAGCCTACGCGAACTCTCCTGTCTGCACACCTTCGAGGCAGTCGATTATCACGGGCAAGCTTCCGCATGCTGCGGGTGTGACGTTACTGAGGACTCCGCTTTCAGAAGAGGAGGTGACAATCGCTGATCATCTCCAGAGCCTGGGCTTTCGAACTGGAGCGGTTGGGAAGATGCACTTCAATAGTCCGCTCCGGCACGGCTTCGATTTCCGTGTTGATTCGGCAGAGCATCGTCGACATCTGGACGAAACACTGCCCCGGCCGGTTTCCGCGGGCACTTCAGTCAGACCGCCCTGGCGCCCATTTCAAGATCCGGCCCGGACTTGGCTGAACGCTGAGTCACTCCCCGGGAACCTTCATGATAAGGATTCTGAAGGCGTCTTCTTCGTCAATCAGGCAATAGAGTTCTTGAGGGCCAACCGCGATGAACGTTTTTGTCTCTGGGTCAGTTTCAGGGAACCCCATTCTCCCTTCAACTTCCCGATCGAGTACGCGGGCCGTTATGAACCGGACGACATGCCTCTTCCCAATGTAGGACCCGACGACGAAAGGTGGGTTCCGTCCGTTTTCAAGGACCTTAGTGAAGAAGAGAAGCGGGGCATCGTCGCTTCCTATTACACGTCGGTCGAGTATTTGGATAAGAATGTCGGTTTGCTCCTCGCTGAATTGGAGCGTCTCGGGCTGGGCCGAAATACTATGGTTGTCTATGTCGGCGATCAGGGCTACCTCCTCGGGCATCATGGGCGTTTTGAGAAACACACGATGTGGGAGCCTGCAGTCCGGGCGCCACTATTGATCAGGGTTCTAGGACAGATGCCCGGTGTGAGTGAAGCTCTTGTTGAGTTCGTTGATTTGGTGCCTACGGTCCTTGAAGTGTTGGGCGTGGAGCCGATGAAGAGTGTTCAAGGGGAGAGTTTCGCGATCCTGCTTACAGATCCGGATTTATGTCATCGAGATTCCGTTTTCAGTGAATTCCTCCCCGACAATATGGCAATGGTTCGAACCCAACAATGGAAATACGTCTTTACAAGTGGGCGGCATGATCTGGCCATGGGTTACGAGACAGGAAACCCGCCCCCGGGAATCACTCACCGGCTCTACGATATGATCGAGGACCCGGATGAGTTTCACAATCTGGCTAACGAGCCTGGTCAGACAGAGGTTCTTCACCAACTTCAGGCTTTGATGCTGAAGCGGTTTCAGAACACGCATCCATTTGCAGGGGAACTTCCTGCTGGACTATCGATGGATGAGAGGCTTGCCTGGTTTTGCGAGCCACTGGAGGGAAGGTGATCGGTAAACGGTTAGCGGTTATCGGTTTGGCTCGGGTTCTTGAGGCCTTGGTTCTTGGAAGCATCTTCATTCGTGCTCGTAATCGAATAGACCCTTAGCGCACTTGGCGAGCTCTGCGTGAAATGAATCCTCACGCAAAGCTCGCAAAGAGAAGGCCGCAGCCCCCAGTCTTTAGAACCTTTTCGGATGTGGACTTGACAACCCACCTCCAAAGAAAAGGACAATCCTTACCAAGCCCCATCTCACCATGTGATCAAAGACACTCACAAATATACGTGTTATGATTGAAAATGAGCGTAAAAAGAGTAGAATGGAGCTGAAATGAAGTCGTCGTTGGCTGAGATTAGTGCGCGTCGAGATCG
>JAUWTT010000051.1 GCA_030614585.1 Acidobacteriota bacterium | reverse complement strand
TGGCGCACCGTTCCCAGGAAATCCTTCTCCAACTGCTGATACGATGCCCCTACAGCAGAATGCGTGACGTTGATGACCAAGTCACAAGGTGGAAGGACCTGTTTCTTGTTCTTGCGATAGATCTCACGAAGTCGCCGCTTGATGCGGTTTCGCTTTACGGTTTTTCCCAGCTTGCGAGTAACTGTGATTCCCAGTCTGCTGCACGGTAGGTCGTTCCGCAGAAAATACAGAAAAAAGTACCGACCTCTAAACTTCTCCCCTAGCTTGTAAACTTCAAGAAACTCCGCTCGCTTTCGTAGCCGTTCATCCCTGCTAAAACAACAGCGAACCTCATCCACTCACACTCAACCTTTTTCGGCCCTTTGCTCTCCGTCTCTTCAGGATCGCTCGGCCTGACTGAGTTTTCATTCTTGCCCGAAAGCCGTGCTTCTTCGCTTTACGCCTGTTATTTGGCTGAAAAGTCCTCTTCATGATGACTTCACCCTGCTAATTGAAAAGGGGAATACTACCAGACTTCGCAAACCTCCGGCAACTTGGAGACGTTTGCCCCATAGCGCCAACACCCCGGATAATACAAACCACGAAGACACCAAGTGCACCAAGTGAAACCCATTAATCCTAGTGTTTCTTGGTGTCCTTGGTGTCTTCGTGGTGATTTCTTAGACCATTCCTGTTTCGAATTTCGCGCTTAAAGCTTCGACTTTTCCCGAACTTCCTCGATCCGGCGCTCATTGTCTTCGTAACCTTGGTCAATCTGACCCTTGAAAGTTCCCCCCGGGTAGCCCTTTGTGGGCATCGCTCCATGCGCCCCTGGCCGCACATGCAGAAGCATCTGATGAGCCGACCTTCTCCGGCGCTCGTATCGAAGCATCTCGATGTCAACAGGCCCAACGGTGATCTTCTCGCCCTCTCCAGGTGTAGCTTGAGCGACGATCTTCCCGTCGTAATCGACGATCATGCTTCCTCCGGGCCAGGAAAAGGGTGGAAAGTGTTCCAAACTGGCCGCCTGGTTTGCAGCAACGACGTAGGCCAAATTCTCCAGCGCTCTACATCGATTAACGACGGTCCACCAATCGTTCGGTGCAGTAGCCCCAAAGGGATCCATGTAAGCCGAAACACGAGCCAGAATCTCCGCACCATTAAGAGCCAACTGCCTCAGCACTTCTGGAAAAAGCCAGTCGTAGCAAATCGCGGTACCGATGTTTCCAATCCGAGTTCTGGCAACCGGAAACAGTTCCTCCTCGTAGTCTGGAATGTCATGGGGACTCGTATGCACCTCCCATGGGAGCCAAGTGTAGACCTTGCGATATTTATGGAGGATTCCGTTCGGCCCTATTAAACATGTTGTGTTGAACACAGCATTCGGGTACTTGCTGTCAACCTCCAACATGGATCCCATTTGGACATAGACGTCCAGTTCGCGTGCCTTATCGCAAAACCTTTCCGTGTGGCGATTAGGGATTTCAACTGCAAGTTTCTCACGCAGGTCTTTCAGAGTCTCATAGGCCGGTGCAGCGTGGGAGAACTCTGGAAACACCAGGAACCTAACGGGAAGAAAAGGTTTGTATCCAGTTACCGCAAATTCTGTGAGTTCCAGGAGCCGTCGGGTGTTGTACTCCATCTCCTTCCGGTTTCTGGGGCTGGGTAGATCGGTTTGAATCGCTGCTGCGTAATACTTGAGCTCTTCTCTTGTACCCATGTAATCCGCTCAGTTCCCGAGTAGAGGCGCGATCTCTTCTATCAACTCCTCAAAGTTCGTTTTCCCGACGCGCCTGAAAGCCCGATTGCCGCTCCGGTCAAAGATAAACGTGGTCGGTAACGCTCCACTCCAGTCTGGGTCGATCACATTCACGAACTTCTCAAAATCTTCAAAATCGCGCAGGTAAGCCGAGAACTCAACACCCTGCTTCTCCAGGAATTCAACTGCTGCTTTTTCATCCTCAGGTTCGTCCATCGAAATCGCAACCACTTTCAGTCCCGAATCAGCCTTCTCGCGATGGAGTCGAACTAAGTCTGGGAACTCTTCGCGACAAGGTCCACACCAGGTGGCCCAGAAATTCACTACCAGGACCTGTCCCTTACTGCTTTCAAGTAACTGATTCAGTTGGCTTTCGGATAGGAGAGGTAGTTGCCCAATGGTCGAGAGAATCAGCAGTGCAAGCAGCATTCGTTCACCTACTTCTTGATCGTGCAGCCGAACGTCTTTGTTTGCGCCATAGAGACGTGACGCCCGGCGAGAACCGACTCCAGGGCTTGGACCAACTCGTCACCGTTTGCCTGTGCAGCCTTTGTCGTCGGTTGTCGGCTGTTGCCAAGGGCTCCGTGATAGCGAAGTTTCCCATCCTTGTCGAGTACGAATACCTCCGGCGTCACCTGCGCCCCAAGCTCATTTGCGAAGACACTATCACTGTCTTTCACCACGGCAAAGTCAAGCCCATTCTCCTCGGCATGCTTCTTCACATCTCTCGCGGGCTCTGTCTTATTCGAGTTGATTCCAACAAACACCGCACCCCGGGCCTCATAACGCTTCGAAAGATCCGCCATTACACCATTGAAGGCATTCGAGTAGGGACACCCTGTTGCTATAAAGATAAGCACAACGGCCTTGCTGCTTTCAAAATCACTCAGCGAAACGGTCCTGCCCGAGCGTACGTCTGGGAGCGAAAAGCCTTCCAGTTGCTCGCCGATCTTCAAGTTGGCTTCCTGCCCCAGCCCCAGTTGAACCAGCAATGCGCTAATGAAAATAACTGTGATTACCACTCTCTTCATTGAGGATTCCCTCCTAATCTCTCAACATTCTATCGATAATTGTTGATTTACGGGTTCTTACATGCCCCGGATTCCAACTGCCTCATCCCTCTTGTAAGAGCCCAACACCTCGAGGTCCTCAGTTATTTCACGCAGATGGTTCAGCGCGTTATTCACACGCTCTTCCTTGATGCAAGCCAGAAAGTCCAGGTAGAAAAGATATTCCCACGGTCTTCCGTGGATCGGCCGAGACTCAATCTTCCCTAAGTCAATATCCCTTAAAGCGAATACACTCAATGACTTAAAGAGAGCTCCGGGTACGTTTCTGAAGCTGAAAACGATTGATGTTTTGTCCGCATCCTCAGAGACTTTCATCTTCGGAGAAAGCAGTACAAAACGAGTGAAGTTCGCCTTGTTATCCTGAATCGCTTCCCTAATGATCTCACCGCCGAAAAGTTCCGCGGCCCGACTTCCCGCTATCGCCCCACAGTCCCTCTGCTGCTGCTCCATCAATTCTCGAACACTTCCGGACGTATCATGGGAAGTCCTCATCTCCAGGTGCGGGTGGTCTTCGAAGAATCGCTCACATTGTCCCAATGCCACCGGGTGTGAGAAAACAGCGGATAATTCATCAAACTGAACTCCACTAAGTACAATCAAGTTGTGCTGGATCTCCAGATAGAGTTCCCGGTTTATTTTGAGTTGGTGCCGCCTCAACAGATCGTAGTTTCGGTGGATTGAACCGGTTAGGGAATTCTCCAACGGAACCATACAGACATCCGCTTCCCCTGCTGCAGTAGCGCGAAAAACCTCGTCGAAGTGACGGAAGCTCAGGACCTGCAAGTCTCCGCCCAACAACCTGACTGCAGCTTCTTCACTGAATGAACCCAGTTCCCCCTGTATCGCTACTCGAATCGGCTGAGACACCATATAGCTCCTCCCCGGAACCTGGCTCTGTATCGACCTCCCAAGAACACTTGTTTCTGGCGGAGGCACATGGGAATCGAACCCACCAGCCACTACTCGAAGCAGCAGCTCGACTGGTTTTGAAGACCAGGCCCGTCACCAGACGAGAAGTACCTCCGGCCGGAGAATTATAACATTCGCCATGGTGAATTAAGACCCTGAACTAGATACCGGTAATCAGATGCCAGTTACCGGATGCCGGGGTGGAGGGAAACAGGAACAACCACTAAAGCACGAATTCACTAGTAAGATCTTCTTGTGTCTTTGTGCTTTAGTGGTTCAATTATTTAGAATCCGGGAACCGGCATCTCTCCGCGGCTGTCTTACTACGGGTACTAATCAAGTTAATCTTGTTCTTTAATAGCTCGTAGTATTAGTAGGGGCTGTTAATACTGTGAGAATCTACTCTAAACATCTTATAATTAATAACTTACGTAAGTACCAAATCGTGTTGATTTCCAGTTCGAATCTCCAAGATATTGAGGATATCTTCACCCCTGGAAAGCTTCCACAGAATACACACAGGTGACTATCTTCTATTGGCGATTTAGATTCTACTCAAGACCTGATATTGGAACAGATTCTCTTGTTGAGGGGCTGTGGATTCGTTGCCGAAAGTTGGTTGAAATACTCTGTTCTCGCTATACTCCACGGAGTAGATGAGGATTATAGCCAATCCGACCGCCGGCCGAGGTGATGGCCAAGAGTATCTGAAGCAAATAAAGGGCTTGGCTCAAAGAAAGAGCGTCAGTCTTGAGATTCTGATTACCCGCTATCCCGGGCATGCAGCCGAGTTGGCTCAGCGCGCTGCGGAAGCAGGGGCCGAGATCGTGATTGTTCTGGGTGGGGATGGCACAATATCTGAGGTTGTGAACGGTCTTGCAGGCGCCAGTGTCACACTTGGAATCATTTCGGTGGGAACGGGAAACGATTTCGCGAGGAGCCTTCAGTTGCCTGTGAGGAATCCGCAAAGAGCGTGGGATGTGATAGAGACCGGTATTACAACTCAGCTTGATATTGGTGAGTGTGACGGAAGGTACTTCATTTCTTCGTATGGTGTTGGGTTTCCGGTAGAAGCAATAAAGGCTACCAGTAGGACACTACTTTTCAAGGGATCTGTCGCATTCTTTCTGGGAGTCTTAAAGGCTCTCTGGCGCTTGCAGTCTATACCGGTTCGAATTGAAATAGGAGAATTTTCGATTGAGAAGGACTGTGCCTTTGTGCTTGTTCAGAACACACCCTATCTTGGAGGTGGATTGCGCGTTGCCCCTCGTGCCTTACTTGACGACGGGTTTCTAGATGTTGTGGTTGTGGAGGCTCTTGGAAGGCTGCAGATACTCGCAAACCTACCAAAAGTCTATAGAGGTCGCCACGAGAACCATCCCAGGTTTAGTGCTTTCAAGGCCAAGAAGGTGATAATCTCCTCTCGAGAGAAGCTGCAGACAATGTGTGATGGAGAACTTGGCGGGTACACACCGTCTTCTATCAGGGTTCACTCGAGCGCTTTACAGGTAATTGTCGGAAGTAGGAATGGGGATCAAAGAGTGTCTTAAAGAAAAGACCATCTTCATAACCGGGGCAACCGGATTCTTGGGTCAACCCTTGGTGGAGAAGATACTCTGGGCTGCGCCGGATGTGCGTCGTATCTACGTGTTGATTCGGCCGAAGAAGCAGTTCGGTGGGCGTGTACTGACTCCGCAGCAGCGCCTCGAAAAAGAACTCTACAACTCCAGCGTCTTCGAACGACTTCAGGACTCGAGGAAGGAGCAGTTTGAGGAGTTTCTGCGGGAAAAACTGGTTGCGGTAGGCGGCGACATAGCTGAAGAGAACCTTGGTATAGACGAGTCCATGGCCGAGCAACTTCGTGAGGAGGTTGATGTTGTCATTAACAGTGCGGCGGTCGTCTCGTTTGATGCACCGCTCGATTCAGCTCTCGAGCTAAACATCTTTGGTGCAGCGAAGGTCACTAAGTTTGCCACTTCCTGCAAGCATGCAATCTTAATCCACGTATCAACCGCCTACGTTTGTGGAGCCGCGGTGGGTCCCGTATACGAAACCATGCACCATACTGCCCCACCCGATGCAGACGGAGAGCAACTCCGACAGTTCCGCGATATAGATGCTGAGATTGGACGAATCCAGGAAACGATTAAGTCGGTTGGTGAGCAGGCTGAGGAACCTGGCCTGCGGAGAAAGTTTCTCGAGGAGCTCGTCAGGAAATTGCGCAAATGGCGAGGGAAGAAGCAAATCCGGCGACGGCAGGAACTGGACAACTTGAAACGCAAATGGACAAATAACCGGCTGTGTGAAGAGGGTATGAGTCTGGCTCGAAAGCGCGGCTGGAACGACACCTACACGTATACAAAGGCGCTTGGCGAGCAGATTGTAGTGCGTGCGGCTGGGGATTTACCGATGGCAATTGTTCGCCCCTCGGTCATTGAGAGCAGCTTGTCGGAGCCGAGCCCGGGCTGGCTTGACGGGTTACGGATGGCGGATCCATTGATCGTTGCCATCGGGAAAGGCCGTTTACGCACCTTGCCGCTCAACCCGGATGTTGGTCTCGACCTGGTCCCGGCGGATATGGTTGTGAATGCCATTTTGGCGGCTCTGTTGGAGACAGCGACCTCGCAGAAAAAGGAGCTGCGAATCTATCAAGTAGCAACGGGCTCGAAGAATCCGACCACGTTGGGTGAATTGTACAAGCTCATCTACGGGTACTTTGCCGGCAACCCGATGCTTGACAGGGACGGACAGCCGATCCTGCTGAAACCGATGCGGTTCCCAAAGCCTTCGACCTTCCGGATCCAGCACCGGCTCAAATCGGTTCCCCTTAATACAGCCGAGCGCACACTGGAAAAACTGGCTGTCTTTGACGCTACTCACAAAATGAAGAGGCGAATTTCTGCGAAGAAGGTTGCCCACGAGAAGCTGTATTACTACGGCGAGATCTACGAACCCTATTTGAACTTGGATTGCCAGTTTCAAGTTGATAACTCTCTTGCCCTTTATGAAACGCTGTCCGAAGAAGAGAAAAGAGAGTTCAACTTTGACGTCAGGCGTCTCAACTGGCGTCACTACATCCAGAACGTCCACATTCCCGGAGTCAAGAAGTTCATTCTGAAGATTGAAGGCACCGGGACACTGGAACTTCCGAAAGAAGAAACGCTTCCGGAGGATGAACCTCGGACGATACCCGACGTGTTGGCTCGTGCGGCGGAGAAGGCCCCCCATCGGGTAGCGCTGCAGATTAAGCGGGACGGCCAGTGGGTTAGATATACCTACGGTGACCTGCAGGACCGTGCACGGGAGGTTTCCGTCCGTCTTCGTTCGTTCGGGCTGGTGAAAGGGGATCGGGTCGTAATTTTCTCGGAGAACCTTCCCGAATGGGGGATCGCATATCTTGGGGGCTCATCACTGGGACTCGTTGCGGTGCCAGTGGACTCGCAAACCTGGGAGAAAGAAGTCTGGTCGGTTGCCCGGTTCACAGAGGCCAAGGCAATGTTGGTGTCTGAGCGGTGCCTGAAGAGGCTTTCAGAGGAGGGCCTCCGCGACAATGAACGCTCAGACGACCCGATTCTTCTCCTTAACGTGAACAGGTTCTGTGAACCACATAGAATCGATGGGTATCCAAGAAGCTCCAAACCCCAGATTAAAATCCCAGTTTCGGAGGATTTCGAGTTCCCTGAGGTGCAGCCTGGGGATGAGGCTTCCATCATCTTCACGACCGGGACTGCGGTGGATCCGAAAGGAGCAGTTCACGTACACCGGAATTTCTTAAACAACCTTCGCGGGGCCAACCATTACCTGTTCCTTTCCGAGTCGGACCAGCTTCTTTCGGTGCTACCGCTTTATCACGCGCTCGAGTTCACCTGCGGCTTTCTGGCAGTGTTGTATTGCTGCGCGACAGTCACTTACGTGCACTCCATGAAACCTCGTGTAATCCTGGAAACGATGCGCGAGACCGGCACTACCTGTCTGTTGGGTGTGCCGACGCTTTTTGCCTTGATACGTGAAGATATCGAACGTCGGATCCTTAAGGTTTCTAAGTCACCGCTGAAGAGTAACTGGATGGCAACCTCGAAGCGCCTCAGCCATTCCGTGAAGCACAGGCTCGGCCGCGACATTGGCCAGACGCTGTTCTCTAAGGTTCACAGCGAGTTTGGAGGCCGGATCCGGTTGTTCGTTAGTGGTGGTTCGGGGTTGGGTGAAGACCTGTACAGAGATTTCAGCGCTCTGGGAATGCCGATTTATGAAGGATACGGGTTAACCGAAACGGCCCCGGTCCTGACCGTGAACCCGTTGCATAGAAGTCGGGAAGGCTCAGCAGGAAAACCTTTACCAGGAGTCGAGTTGCGCCTCTCCCATCCTGACCACGACGGGATTGGAGAAATCATTGTAAAGACGCCCTCGTTGTTCAAGGAGTATTACAAGAACCCGGAATCAACGGCCGCTGTGATGCGCGACGGTTGGTTCAACACGGGCGATTTGGGATGGGTCGATGCGGATGGGTACGTCTATATCACGGGGCGCACGAAGGACGTCATCGTCACGGGTGCCGGAAAGAATGTTTACCCCTCCGATTTGGAAGCGATTTATGAGACTTTGCCGGAAGTGAAAGAAGTCTGCGTTTTTGGCGTCAAGAGCGGGCTTACAGAGGACGTACATGCCGTTGTGCACCCGAACCTGGACGGAATTGACTCGAAGAAGCCGGAGGAACTCAGGAAGTTGGTACAGCAGGGTGTGCAGCGTCTGGCGCGCGAACTCCCCAGCTACGACAGGCTGCAGGCAATTCACATTGTGACCGATCCACTCCCTCGTGATGAATCCGGAAAAATCGATCGACAGGCCGTCCGTGCTGAAACACTGGGTTTGAGGGAAAAGAAAGGCGCGAAGGTGGGGCGGCCCTCAAAAGCGACGAGCCGCCGCGACAACCTGTACGAAGTATTGACCCGGTTGACCGGGGTTTCCGCTGACGAGATCAACGACGAAACGAACCTGTACACCGATTTGGGGCTGGATTCGCTGATGGCCCTTGAGCTTCTCCTTTTTCTCGAAAGAGAGCTGGGTATCGTCATTCCCGATGAGAAGGTCGCGGCATTCCAAACCGTCGGTGACGTTTTGGATGAACTGCGCAAGCGGGGTTTCGGTCAAGCCGCGGAACCTGAAGCGAGGAATGGCGAGCCGAGATCGGTCCTCCCCTTCTCCCAGCGACCAGCTGTAGATCGGGCATTGATGGGAGCCAGTTTTGGGGCCTTGAAGAGCCTGTTTCGACACTACTTTGACCTGGAAGTAGCGGATGCTGAGCTTCTTCCCCGACAGGGCCCGTATATCCTCGCGGCAAACCATTCCAGCCATCTTGACACTGCGGCCGTCGTCGCAGCACTCAGCCTCGTTTTGGGTGTGAAAGAAGCGCAGAAGATGCACGTCATTGGTGCCAGTGACTACTTTTTTGATTCCCGCTTGAAAGGTTGGCTGTTCAGCACCTGCCTGAATGTTGTTCCCATCGAGCGCGAGGAGGTTTCCCTCGCCGGTTTGAGGAGAGTGAGGGGGATTCTGTCCAAAGGTGAACCGATCCTGATCTTTCCTGAGGGGACCAGGAGCCGAGACGGCACGATGCATGGATTCAAACCGGGGGTCGGGCTCATTGCGCTGGAGCTGAACACGCCGATTATCCCTGCGTTTATTGAAGGGACGTTTACCTCACTTCCCGCCGGCAAGGCGGTACCCCGTAAGGGTCGGGTAACAGTCAGGTTCGGGCCCGAGATCAGCATGGATCCCTACTTGGAAGCGGCGGATGATGTGTCCCGGGATGAGGTGTACCGAAGGATCGCCAGGGACCTACGTACCGCAATTGAAGGACTGGGATCTGGGGGCTAGGGGCTGGGGGCTGAGAAGTTGGCTTGAGACCTGGGGCTTGAGGCTGGAACCGCCCGGATTCACCACCAAGAACACCAAGGGCACGAAGAGTAAACCCTTGATTCTTGGTGCTCTTGGTGCCTTGGTGGTTAGCTTTCGTCGTCGCTAGGTTTCGAGAGCTGCCTTCAGAGTTTCCGGGCTGATATTCCCTCCGCTCAGGAAGCAGACAGTGTCCGACGCCGGTACTTTGCCGTCCAGGACCGCAGCCAATGTAACAGCGCCTGACGGCTCAACGACCAGCTTCTCTTCTTCTGCAAGAACGCGTACCGCGCGCAGAATGCTGTCCTCATCGACCTCGACCACGTCATGCACATACCTTTGGATCAGGGGAAAAGTGAGTTCTCCTGGTTGAGTAACCTGCAAGCCATCCGCAATCGTCCGAGCCTTGTCGATCGAGGTGCGCCTCCCTTGGTGGAAGGAGAGGAATGTTGCGTTCGAACCCGTAGGCTGCACTCCCCAGATCAGGACATCTGGCCTGCTCTCCTTAACGGCCCAGGCGATTCCACTAATCAGCCCTCCACCGCTGATGGGTACCACGATATGTTGAACTTCAGGGAACTGTTCGATCATCTCGAGTCCTGCCGAAGCGTTCCCTGCGACCGCATTAGGGTGATCGTATGGGAAGATCTCAGTGCGTCCTTCCTGCTCACGGATTCTGGCAACCTCGTCAGCTCGGGCCTCAAAGCGGTTGTCGCAGAAAACGACCTCCCCACCTAACCGCTCGGTGCGTTCGGCTTTAATTGGATTCGAGGAGCGCATCAAGACAAACTTCGCCGAGACTCCAAGCAGCGACGCTGCATAGGCCGTAGCCTGGGCAAAGTTGCCGGAACTTGAGGTGACGATCCCGGCCTTGCGCTGTTCAGCCGTCAGAGCAATCATCTGACTATATGCAGGCCGGATCTTGAACGAGCCGGTAATTTGCAGGTTTTCAGGTTTGAAAGAAACCCCGGCCGTCGCCTTGGAGGCTAGAAGGGGTGTTTCGAAGATGACGCTGCCCAGTTTGCGTCTGGTTCTCTCAGCATCGGCAAGCGTAAGGTGAAACTCTTTTCCCATAGTTCCATCTACATTGTAGCCGGGTTGCACGTTGTCCGGCAGAGGTTCTTTTGGATTAGTTGAACGAGGTGGCAATCTAAACGAATAAGGGAAACACCGAATGCAGAGAACGCCTCTTCTAGTAGCATTATCCGGCTTCGTTCTGGCAGTAAGCCTTCTGGGTTGGCAGATCAGCAGGGACCCGGCTGGAACGATTCCCGAGACGATAAGTGTCGATGGTACGGAGCCGTTCAACAGCCTGGATGAACAGGTCCCTGTGGCAGCTGCTCCGGAAGAGGCGCTGGAAACTCCCTCGCCAGAAGCAACGCTTGAAAAAAAGGAACCTGTAGCCACTGTTTCAGCAAGAAAACAGAAGAAGGTTGAAACAACGGTTGTGCCGGTAGAGCCTGAGTCAGCGCCGCCGCCGAAGCGGGCAGGCAGTGCCCCGATTTCTCCTTCCAGTGCTCCCCCCCGTTTCCCGGAGCAGGATCCGGGTGAGAAACCTCGCGGATCGGTGAACGGTGCTACGGTTCATTCAGAACCGGAATCATTTGAGCCGCCGGTACCTGATGCTGGGACTGGAAGAAACGAGACCTCCGGGCTGGCGATCCCACCAGCTCCGCCGAGACGCATTGACGAGAATGAGGCGACAATTGTGGTGCCCACTTCCCCGAGACCGCAAGCGAAAGCGCCTGTGCTGAAGCCGCGGGTGTTGCCGGAAGGAACTGTTCTCGAGACTAGACTCGCCGAGAACATTTCGACTGATCAGAATCAAACGGGCGACACTTTCAAGGTGATTTTGGAACGCGACCTCGAGGTGAATGGAGAGGTTGCACTCAAAAAAGGGTCTGTCCTGATTGGAACGATTGAGGAGGCGATTGTACCCGGGCGTGTGAAAGGGCGGGCTGAACTGGCATTCTCTCTGACCGGAATCTCATTTGACGACCTCGAGTATCCGATCCGCACGAATACCATCACCATGGAAGCCGAAAGCACGAAGGGCCGAGACGTTGCCACCGTAGGGGCAACGACGGCCATCGGTGCAATCCTGGGTGGCATTTTCGGAGGAGGGAAAGGTGCGGCTATCGGGGGCGCAGCAGGGGCGGGTGCCGGCACCGGTGGAGTTCTCCTCAGCCGTGGCAAGAACGTGGAGCTGGAAAAGGAGCGACTCTTCAGCTTTCGGCTCGAAGAAGCCGTGGAGTTGAGCTCGCCGTAACTTGAATACTTTCCCCCTTTTTCCTATATTCGACGTACACTCTTAAGTTCCTGCATTTGCGGAGAGGTGCTGGAGTGGTTGAACAGGGCTGCCTGCTAAGCAGTTGTACCGGTAATCCCGGTACCGAGGGTTCGAATCCCTCCCTCTCCGCTAAAGTGACACAGGCATCCCTGCCTGTGATTCTTCTAGTCAGAATGGGTTTGGAAGACAGGCTTCCATCCTCTCATCCCGGCCTAGAAGGTCAGCCGCCCCTATTGCATCCCAGCCTGTCATGTCCAGGGAAGAGCATCCCTGCTTGGCCTCCCTTCGCCTCCTTCATGGTTTCAGGGTGTGGCGTCCTTTGTGTTCGCACTTCGACCTTCGTACCTCGCACTTCAGAGTTCGAACTTCCGGCTCCCGGTTCCGTATGCACTTCCGTTGACCAATCACCCAGGGAGGCCGGGAGGGAAGATGGCCTTCCAGGCCGTCACTGAACTGCTGGTCTCCAACGTGACAAGCTAGAAGCTTATCTTCCGCCACGCATACCAATTTGTTCCACACGAGCCCCAGGGAGGGAAGATGGCCTTCCAGGCCGTCGGGACAAACTGGGCGACGTAGTCGGTCAGGGCATCGACGTATCTACCTTTTCGAGTGTTTCCAGGCGACCACGCAGTTCGCTATTCTGATCCAGAATCAGCCTATTCTGTTCCTTCAACTGTTCAATCGCCACCTGCTGATGGTCCATCGCCCCCTGCTGGTGTTCAACCGTCTCCTGCAGCTGGATCGTGTAGAGTGTCAACTCTTCGATCTTCTGGAGCAGCTTGATTTGCAGTTCCGTCACATTGATCTCGCCCTGCTTTTGGATCTCTTCAGCCGAAGGAATCTCGGGCAGGTGCTTCCGGGTCTCAACAAACTCACGCAGTTCCGCGAGCGGCATCAGCTCGTACTCCTCTGCAAAGACGTAGTCAGGAAATGACAAGGCTCCAGCGTTAGTAATGAGATCGCCGTTGATGATCACGTCACCGGCGTTATTGATCGTCAAGCGCCGTTGTCCAGGACCTCCCAGAGCCGTCCCCAGGTCGTTGATGATGAACTCACCCTGGTTGACCCCCGACGCGTCAACGCCTACGACGAAGTTCTTCAGCACGCTGCCGCCGGTGTTCGTCCGTACCAGCATAAAGGCGGC
>JAUWTT010000374.1 GCA_030614585.1 Acidobacteriota bacterium | reverse complement strand
TTAATCGTGAACTTTGTCGAAAACTGGGGTGATGGGACCGACAAGGTTCACGACAAGGCTTACGACGAAGGGAACCGGTCCGGCATCCGCCTTCGCTCTCCGAGCTACAGCGCGAATGCCTCACCATGCGCTGTAATGGACATCAAGAAGATTCGCCTGCACAATGGACAGCCTGATGAGAATTTCATTTTCCCCATCCGTTTATGAGCATGCAGCCGCCATGATCGGCCGCTCCCCCTGGGATACGTCCCGTGATCCTGATCTTCTGTATGCCGGACACAAGGCGGCTTTCCTGAAGTACCACCACACCCCTGTGGTAGTCGGAATCGATATCTACAATCTTGAGGCGGAAGCTTATGGATCGAAAGTCTCTGTCCCTGGGGAAAATGGGATTCCAGCCATTCATCAACCTCTTTTCGACGGTGTGGATCAGGCTTTACACTTGCCTCCCTTCGAAGCCGGGTCGGATGGCCGCATTCCGATGGTCATTGAGGTGGGAAGGCGGTTAATGACAGATCTGCCCGACGCCGATATTCGTATTCCTGTCGCCGGCCCATTTTCAATCGCCTTCAACCTGCTGGGTATCGAAAACCTCTGTCTCGACCTGGCACTCAAACCTGAAAACACTTTCAGTCTTCTAATGGAAATCGCTGAAAGCCAGAGAGGTTTCTGTGAAGCGGTTGTTGATGCCGGACTCGATGTGGCCTTCTTCGAATCGGCAGCAGCCCCGCCTCTGATCTCCCCTCGGCAATTCCGAGAGATCGAGTTGCCGGCGCTTAAGAAAGCGATTCAGGTTGCGGAATCAATCGTAGGCCATCCTGTTCCCTGCATCATGGGCGGGGATACCTATCCAATTCTCGACGAGATCTTTTCCACCGGGACAGGATATGTGGTCTGCAACGTGGAGACAGATCAGGAAGCCTTTATCCTCAAAACAAAAACCGCTTATCCAGATGTGAAAGTACGAATCAACATGGATCCCGGAGTTGTAGCCTGTGCGGACCCGCAACGGATCTATAAGGAAGTAGATCGTATTGTTGCCCTGGCAGCGGGCCATCCGAACTGCCTGATGGGAACTGGCTGTCTCCCCTATGAAACCCCACCTGAAAACATCAGTCTGATTAAGGAATATTTATCTTCCTAACCGAATGGATCAAAGCGACTCGAAAAGGCCTGCTTCCAGCCAGCCGAGGGCCTGGCGAGCGAACAGGTTTGATCCATCCAGTTCCGTCGCCTCCCGCAAGAACCCTTTCCCTTCCTCGGGCCTTCCCCGGAAGATAGCATAGATACCAGCCAGGTAATGAGCTCGGACTTTCACTTCAAAATCACTATCCTCCCTCCGGGCTGGATTGATTTCCTCGAAGTCTCGAAACCATTCTTCAGCTGCTTCTACTCCGAGTTTGTGCAGAGCGATTGCACGGAAAAGCCCCTCGCTGTTGAAATCATGATCGATGGTCTGAGAAGCTTCTGTCCAAACCTGTTCTACTTTTGAGTCTTCGCCGGCTGCCTGATGGATAAAAGCTTCAAAGAAGAGCAGGCGGCTGCTCTTCAGTGCGGCGAAGTCGTCCATTCCGAGATTTGACGGAGTATGGGACGCGAGGTCCATCTGGTCGAGTGCTTTCTTGAAAGAACTCCCGCGCGCAAAGTCTAGCGCCTTGAGCAGCCTCACTCCCCGGTACAGGTTCAGTAAGGAGTAGGATTGATGCCGAGGGCCAAAAGAGTGAGAGGAGAGGATTTCCAACGCCTCATCGTATCGCCCTGTGTTTGTCAACGCCGCCGCCGCCATTTGGAGGACCCGGTCATTGCCGGGCTGCTCACGCCGTGCAGCTTCTACCACTTCCAGGGCCTTTTCAGGGTGGTTCAGGCGAAGGTACAGTTGAGACAAAGCCGCGGCAGTTTCCAGATCCCCAGGCCGGATCGCTGCAGCTCGGGAAAGAAAACCCAATGCCTCTTCGGTCGCGCCTTTCTCAACGAGAGCCCAACCCAGATTCCGATGAGCAGCCAAGAAGCTGGGCCCATTGTTGGCCGCTGTTCTCCACAGCCCGATCGCCTCGGCCTGCTGCAAATGGGCATACAGAAGATCTCCCAGTAGAGTCGCAGCATTGGCATCCGTTGGATTCAATTCAAGTGCCTTGCGGAGTACTTTCTTGGTTTCCCACCGAAACGGGAATAAGTCTATTTCGACTTCCGTCCCGGACAAGTCTTGAAGTATTTCAGCAGCGTCACCTGTCAATCCGAGCCGGTAACAGGCATAGGCCTCGAAATAGCCCAGCAGAGGATAGGGACGGGAGGAGGATTCCCGATGGTTGGACCTCCCACGATGGGTGACGCGTTTCACTTCATCCCAGGCGCCCAGATGCATATACTCCGTCGCCAATTCCAGGAAACCTTGCGGATGACTTGAAATCGTTCGGTCGAGCCTCTCCCCGGGGGCTCCATCCCATCCGTTCCAAAAGGCCTGCTCAGCGCGAGCAAAGGTATTGGTGGGATCCAAAGAGAGAATCTGCCTGAGTTCGCGGTCTGCCTCGGTCTTTCGTGAAAGCTGACGCAGAAGGAAGCCATAGGCCTGACGGGCTGAGAGCTGAGTCGGAAATGTTCGGGACATCCCGGAAAGCCTCTGTTCCGCTTCTTCGAGGTTGTTTTCCCGCAGCGCTAAAACTCCCAGCCCGTAATTTCGTTGATCGTATTTTCCGGAAGAAGGTAGAAGATCAAGGAAGTGCTGACGAGCTTCTTGCGGCTTCTCTACTCTCAATGAGGCTATAGCAAGGTAATAGTGAGCGTCACCATTGGCAGGATCTCGTCTCAATACTCGGCGGAAATGGGAGATTGCCAAATCCTCCCTTAACTGAGACAGAGCGAGAATGCCCATTTGAAGGTTGGCTTGAGTAAAATCGGGATCCCTCTCGAGTACTTCTTCATAGGTCCGTACTGCCAATCCTGTTTGTCCCAGTTTCTCACTGGTCAAACCCTTCTGAAACATCTCCTCTATTGTCAGATCTTCGGAGGGTCCAAAACTACGGGGAATCGCGTCGCTTGCGAACTCACCCTTCCGCGCCCTTTCATCGAGATAATAGGTGTAACTGAGAAGAGTCTTCCCCCCGGATGCGATTCGAAACTCCAAAGTGTCACCGTCCGGGTCAACTTCGATGTCTTTGCTCGATGGATTGCCCACCGATAGGGAAAGGGGTTCAGACCACTCTTTTCCACCGTCAAGTTGCCAAATGAGTTTCGCATCAGGAAATTCGCCGGTTGAGGCCAGTTGGAGGCGGATCGTTTTCCCTTCCCTGCTGACGTGGGCGGCCACATCCCGTGAAGCGGTGGATAAACCCTTCAGACCTCCTATGCCATACCAGTACTCGGTCCATCCATCACTCTTTCCCGGGTTGATAAATTCGTAATTGCCTTCCCATACAAATCGACCACTCTGGACTTCGACATAAGGAATACCCGAATCGGTGTAGCTTTCCATATGGCGAAGTCCTGTCTGCCCCAGCCCCCATGTCCAGATCTTGATTCCCCGAGCGATCTCCCGGTCGGTATAACAAACAGTCCCATAATCCTCTTCATAATCGTACGCGGCTATAAAATCATCGTAGACATCCAGGCCAAACACTCCCAACATGGCGTTGTGATTCTTGTACCAACTGATGTCAATCCCTTCGTAGACAGGCCACGAACCATAAGCCGACGAATCATGTCCAATGGTCTTTGACATTGGATAGATGAAACGGGAACCCATAGTTGCCGGTATCCCTGCATTGGTCCAAAGCATGTAGCGATTGGGCAATTGGGTTCGATTGAAGAGTTTTATAGTCAGTTCGATATATGCTCGTCCCGGATAAACTGTTGTTTCCAGGAATATCTTATTTCTGAAGAAATGGTCGATATGGGAGAGGACGATGGTGGCGCTTCCATCCTCCCCTTCCTTCAATGCCCATGCCCACGGCTCTCCCGGCCAGGTTAGCATGTGAGAATCGAAGGGGCCGTAAACTTCGATGTTACCCGCCGGCCAACCGCCGCGATGATTGTACGCACTCGGTTTAATGACCGAATCATAGTGGAAGATTTGTCGGTTTGTGGTTTTATCCAATACAGACCAGACACGGCCACCCAACTCGGGCAGAATCTGTACACGAAGGAACTCGTTTTCCAGAATCAGTGATTCATAGGTGACTGGTTCCGGTTCGTTGCTGAGCGAATCCCTGTCCAGTGGTGCGTAGGGATAAACTCCTTTTGTATTCCCAATCTGAAAGAGTGGAGCTCCAGTCGAAGATCTTCCGAAAGTATAAGTCGGGATATCGAGTTCCTCATGCCTGAACTGAACCGAAGCTGAACTCTCAGCTCTTACGATGATGTTACCTGTCAATATGAATCCAGTCACCAACAGGATCATGGACAAAAATCGCATATCGCCTCGCATCATTTATCCTTTCTGGTCGAATCGAAATCCTATAATACGCCTTCCAGCCAGATCATTTTCCACAGAACAGATCGAAGGCAGTGAAGTCGGCAAATAATCCACGCTATAATACAATATACAATTTTTGATTTGGGGCGTTTCGGTCGGATGAAGTGCCCGTGACGACAGAAGCAATGGAGAATCAGAAACGCTCAAGGAGCTTGGGATGAGTTATCGTGGAATCGCAGGTTTGAGCCTGTTCCTGTTGATCACAGAAGTGGTTGGGGGCGCAGGTGTCTCTTTGGGCGCACCGGGAGTTTCGACTGAGGAGAGGTTGACGATCACTGAGGAGTGGTCTATTTGTCTGACACCGCAGCCTCATCCGGCTTTGACGCGGGCAGCCGAGGATCTGCACAGGTTTTTCCTTGACCGCCACCGCTTGAACTTGAAAATCACGGAGGAAACCAATGATCCCTGCATTGTCTTGTCTGTGACTGAAACATCCGAGAAGGACGGTTTCACTATTGAGG
>JAUWTT010000548.1 GCA_030614585.1 Acidobacteriota bacterium | reverse complement strand
TAATCGGTAATCTCGAAACCCTCTCTTCCTCTCCTGCGAGTGTCGTTAACTCTCTTGTTGGGCTTCGGTTCATACGGGTAATTCCTGATGCTGACCATTTTCCTTCGCTTCTGCCCAAATAGGCAAGCCCACTGAGGTTGACAAGATCACTAGGAAATGACAAGTGACAAATGTCAAATGACAAGTGCAATCTACCGGCATCCGGCATCCCCCGTCGCTCTTCGAGCGATCACCGATTACCGATTACCGATAACCTGCCTTTCCGCTACGGAGTTTCCACAGAGTTCAATAGGCTCAATCTGATAAGCGATTGGCGTTCCTCACTGGGTTGTGGGAAAATCCTCGTAATTATAAGTTTTTGGAATGCGTCTGGCAGTCTATCCAAATTACCTTGACTGGCTGCCATACAACGATCCCTGGTTATCACAGACGGCTTTGGTTGGATTAGATCCTTCAAATTGGGATAGTTAACTTGAGATCGAATTGAGAATGCAACATCGATGCAAAATGAGAGTGCTCCAATGAAAAGAGGGACATGGGTGAAGTCTCCTCTCATTGCGGTGATTCTTGGGTGTTTCCTCCTGAGCGCAACGGCTCCCATCCTGGCTCAGGCGAGTGAATCTCAGCAGGAGAAACTGGAGCGGTTGCGCCAAGAGAAATCGGCAAAGCTCGAGCCCTATCTTGTCAATCCCTGGGAGAACCGGATGCGACGCTGGGAGAGGGCCCGCATGCCTGCACGGATCTTTCGAAAAGGATGGGCAGGCTTCCGACCGGTCATTGGAGGGATGTTACCGGGTTCGGGGACAGTTTTTGGTGCCGGCTACATCTACGGACAGGAAAGTCAATACACGCAGTTCCAGGTGAATGCTCGTTACTCGACCAAGGGTTACACGCAGTACGATGGGATGATTGAGTTCCCAGCGCCCCAGCGTAACAGCTGGTTACGTACGCAGGTCAGGGCGGCTTATCTCGATTACACCCAGGTGAACTTCTTCGGCCTTGGAAACAATTCGAGCAAAGACAACCAGAGTTTCTACCGACAATTGGGCTATTTCGTTCGAGCCGGAGTCGCCGCGGATGTGAGCCACTATCTCGAACTGAACGGCAGATTTGAGCGGCTCCAGACCGAGACCAAGGATGGAGAGAAAGAACCTACCACGGGGAGTATGTTTCCTGGGGTACCTGGATATGGTGACGGAGACGCCGACTTCAATATTTTTGGAGGAGGGGCAAAGTTCAAGCTCTTCGATCAATGGGACTTTCCCCCGGTGGGAGCCGTGTTCAGCGTGGAGGGTTTCCGCTATGACGACCAGACCTTAGGAAAATACGACTCGGTTAAGGTGGTCGGCGAGGCCGGAGCCATCATCCCGCTCGGGTATCGGAACCGAAGAATTGCAGTACGGTTTCGAAGCGCGCATATGCAGGCGGACAGTGGTAAGGAAGTCCCATTCTATCTAATGGAAACCATAGGGGGCGCAAAAACACTTCGTGGCTACTCGGAGTTTCGCTTTAGAGACGTGCGCAACATGATTTTGAATATGGAATACCGGTGGGAGTTGATGCCGTTCATCGATTTCGCGTTCTTTGCTGACACGGGCAAAGTTTTTCGGGAATTCCAAGACTTCGATCTCAAGGACCTGCACTGGGGAGGCGGCTGGGGGATACGGGTCCACGCGCCCGGAGATATGTTCTTCAGCATTGATCTTGCAGGGAGCCCTGAAGGCTTTGTAATTCACCTGAGTAGTGGTATGGGGTTCTGAGTTTGAGGGTGGCGATGATAAGGACAGCAACATACGCAGGACTGCTACTTGGATTGCTGGCGGGGATTGTCAGCTCACTTCCGGCTCAGAAGTTTCATAACTCGGATCCAATGTTGATAGACAACGATCGTTTCGTCGACGTCACGACGGAGCCTGCGGAGATTGAGCTGAGTGATCTGTTCGACCGTTTTGGCCATATCTTTACAGAGTTGGGCGATCCAGACTTCAGTGAAACGGAGAATGTGAATTCACTGGACGAGGTGCCGGACTCGAGCTGGTATACGAACCGCCACGCTAAGAATCGGATGACAATCGAGGGATTGGCCCGAGGCGCCAACTTCGACGGGCCACCAAATCCGGATGAAGATTGGTGGGTATTCCGCGGCAAGAGCCAGGGGGTTACCCCAGGGTTCTTCATCGAAACTGAGAAAGGTGACAGGTTCGTCATCAAGTTCGATCCGGTCGATGTTCCAGAACTGGCGACAGCAGCCGAGACCATCGCATCGAAAATATTCTATGCACTCGGATACAACGTACCTCAGAACTACATCGTGCACGTTGAACCGAAACGCTTCAAGATCAAAGAAGGAACGATGGTCGAGGACAGCTTTGGGGATAAGGTAAGACTGACTGAATTTGGATTGAGGAGGATGCTGAGTGAAGTTCCAAGGCTGCCGGACGGTACCGTGAGGGCAACGGCCAGCAAGTTCATGGAGGGCACTCTGCTCGGACCTTTCCGGTACTTCGGTACACGGACTGATGACCCTAACGATGTCATTCTGCATGAGAATCGGCGGGAATTGAGGGGTCTCCGATTGTTTGCCGCTTGGACGAACCATGACGATACTCGTGCACAGAACACTCACACTTCGTGGGTCGAAGAGAATGGGAGGCACTTCGTAAAACACTACCTGATGGACTTTGGGTCGACGTTCGGAAGCGGTTCGGTTCACATCCAGCTGGCCTATCTGGGGTTCAACCACTCAATACCTTTGAAGGCGATGAAGCACAATGCGGCTGGATTTGGGGTGACGGTTCCCACTTACAGGAAAGTGACCTGGCCCAAATTTCCGAAATACCAAGCGGTGGGACGGTGGGAGTCGGAATGGTTTGATCCTGAGGGATGGAAGAACGATTATCCAAACCCGGCCTTTGTAAGGATGACAGCCCGGGATGCATTCTGGGCCGGGAAGATCCTTATGAAGTTCACGCCCGAGGAGTTGATGGCGATCGTGAGGACGGGTCAATATTCGGACCCGGACAACACTGACTATTTCCACAAAGTGCTGGTGGAACGACAGCGGAAGTGTGGTAAGTGGGGAATCGAGTTGCTGAACCCGCTCGACGAGTTTCGGGTGGAAGGCGAGACGCTGCAGTTCACAAACCTGTCGGAACAGTATGAGTTCACCACCAAGGGGAGTACTCGGTATCAGGTATTCTGGCATTTGTTTGACAACCAGACCGAGAAGATTGTCGCCAGCTTGGCCTCGGTCGAGGTGACTCAACCGAGTTGCAGCTTGGGGTTCAGAGAGCGGTTTCTCTTTGATCGTGAAACGTTACTCCTGGCCGAGATTCACTCATTGAACGAGGAACACCCGAACTGGACTCAAGGGGTCAACGTATACCTGCGGCCAACCGGAGGCGGATACGAAGTGGTAGGGATTGAACGCGAATCCCCGGCTCAGGCCATCGAAATGCGCTGAGACGTACGAGGCTGTTGCTCT
>JAUWTT010000485.1 GCA_030614585.1 Acidobacteriota bacterium | reverse complement strand
CTGATGATTCCTCCTGAAGCATGTGCCTGGCGAAACCGCAGGTCCATCGTTAGTTGGAATTCCTTCGCTCGGTCGACCTCGAATACCAGTAGAGCACCTGTGGCTTCGTCGAGCAGCCGTTTCAGGACGTTAACGCGCCGATTGACTTCGGCGTAATCAATGCGAAGAGCGGGAATCATTGCCGGCGAGAAGCCAGGCATAGTCGCCGCTCGGAATCCGTATGCCTTGGCCAATAGCTTTAACGGCGCCGTCGCTGAGAACTCGGTCGGCGCCAGGATGATGCTGTTCTCCTTGAGAAGCGCATCGAAGGGAATTATAGGCAGTACCCGGGCCGCCTCAATGTCGTCTGGAATGTTTCCGCTGCCGTAAGACCTGGCTTGGCAGGGAAGCCCGGCGTTATTTGACTTAACGTTCTCGTACAGAAAGAGTTGAGTCGCTAGATCGAGTCCGGAAGACTCCATTTGCAGGAGGTCCACCCAGTCCGCAGCCATCCGCCGACGGGATTTCCAATCAGCGTTGTCAGGCCTTGCCTGACTGGGAAGGTCTACAAGGATCGCCAGGTTCCGATCTTCGGCGACAGGGTCAAAAACCCGTTTGACTAAGGCCACCAGTTCGTCGCGACTCAGTTTCTCCCTCATACTTTTCTCCCTGTAGCGTTTGTGGTCCCGGTATCGAGAAGTATACGGGCGTTTCCTTATTGTTCACAACCGGTGATGGGAGGATTCATCCGTTAACTGTTTGGGCCTGCGGTGTCTGCGGAAGAGGCTCCAATGCCCAATGCCCATGGGCCGTCCAGACGAACTTCTTTTTCGTCCAATCGCTGTTCACCAACTTGAACCTGTGAACCTTGCCGCAGGGTCGTGTGATTGTCACAGCATTGCCGGACCACACTCTGTGTGACTACAATGTCTCCAGTGTGTGTAGATCCTTTGACAATTGAGAAAATGTAACTGGGGGAAGAGCATGTGGATTCGAGTAGGTGTCTTTCTTGGCTGGGTCGGAGTCTTTCTTGTCTTTGCTGGAATGGGCAATCTAATTGCAGGACCGGCAGCCGGCCGAACAGGTTCTCTGGAAGGAGCAAGAGTGGAATCAGGACAGCGGTTCATTCATACAGTACTTTTCTGGCTCAAAGACGGAACCACCGACTCTGAGAAAATGGCTTTGATCAAAGACTGCAAGGATCTCCTGGGTTCCATCTCGACTGTTCAGTATCTCGCCGCAGGAGAGCCTGCCGGGACGCCTCGGGACGTCGTTGACAGCAGCTTTGATGTGGGTCTGGTTGTTCATTTCAAAGACTCGGCAGGGCATGACGTCTACCAGACGGCGGAAAAGCACCTCGAATTCATTGAGCGAAACAAGGATGTCTGGGAGCGGGTCCAGGTCTACGACATTGCGATTCCCTGATTCTAAATTATCGGTGGCTCCGTGCTGTAAGACCTATTTCCCCGTCCAGCGTTGTCGGGCCACCACCATTTGAGCTTGGAGATGAATAGCGATGCAGAGTAAAGGATCGACCAGTGGAAATCGTGCCCGCAATCGAGGGCTGATGATTGTTGTTTTAGGTGGCCTCGCGATACTGGGTGTCGTGGCTCTATTGATTGGATGCGATGCCCCCGGGACCAGCGAGGGAACTGAGCAGGTTGAGTCCGGGACGATTGAGCCGGAAGCCTTGGAATCAGTTGCAGGCAGGTGGCTGCGGCCGGACGGAGGTTACATTCTCGAGCTATCCCGGCCCAGCCCGGGAGAGAAATTCAAGGCAACTTACCTCAATCCCCGCCCGATTCGAGTGGCGACCACCCGGGTCACGCGTGAGGGCAACGCCACCCGAGTGTTTGTCGAGCTTCTCGATGTAGGTTATCCCGGATCTTACTACGATCTGGTATACGATCCTGCGGGTGACCGGCTGGTTGGTTTCTATTTCCAGGCCAAGATGAATGCCACCTTCGATGTGTTCTTTGTTCGGGCTGAGGCGGAATGAGCGCACCTCGGTTCGCTTTGTTTATCTGCCGTGGGTTTAGGCACGGCCTGTGGCTTCGCTGACTTTCTTACATGGACGAACTGCGCCGAAATCAGATTTCGAAGAGTCGCCACGGTATTGCCGGGTGGAGGGCTGTTCTGTCTTGTTCCGCTCTGCTCATGCTCGCACTCGGGGGCTGCAGTGAGTCGCCCACGCCACCCTCAGGTGAAGCTGCGGCTGTACCTGGCGCGTCTCGTACCCGGGATTCGCAAACCGAGCCTGTGACCTTTGTCGACAGCGGCCTCTGCATAGAGTGCCACTCGGAAGAGTTCGAGCGTTGGCAAGGCTCTCATCACGATCTGGCGATGCAGGTAGCATCCGATGAGACCGTACTGGGGAATTTCGCCAACACTGAGTTTACTCACTTTGGGGTGACCACTCGTTTTTTCAAAAAGGAAAACCGGTTCTTCGTCAATACAGAGGGCGCGGACGGCCGTCTGGCCGACTTTGAAATCGAGTACACCTTTGGCGTCGATCCTCTTCAACAGTATCTGATTGAATTCCCAGGAGGGCGGCTGCAGTGTTTGACGGTCAGCTGGGATACTCGACAGAACAGGTGGTTTCATCTGTATCCCGACGAGCGAATACTTCCGGAGGATCCACTGCCCTGGACGGGCCGCTCCCAGAACTGGACCCTGATGTGCGCCGCGTGCCATACCACGAATCTTAGAAAGAACTACGACCTGGAAACCGACACTTATGCAACTGAGTTCGACGAAATGGACGTGGGTTGCCAGGCTTGCCATGGCCCCGGACAGAAACATCTGGAGTGGGCGGAGAAACAAGAAGAGGGCTCCGAAACCGCAAACGACGGCTACGGACTGTTAGTCGATTACTCCGGAAATGACTCCAGGTACCAGGTGGATGCCTGTGCTCCCTGTCATTCCCGTCGAGCCCGGATCACGGACTTGTGGAGGCATCACGGCCTGTTCCTGGACCAGTTCAGGCCCGAAACCCTCATCCCTGGCCTCTATTACGCCGACGGCCAGATCCTCGATGAGGTTTATGTATACGGGTCGTTCCTTCAGAGCAGGATGTATATGCACGGGGTACGCTGCACCAACTGTCATGATCCCCACTCTACGAAGCTCTGGGTTTCCGGGAATGCTCTTTGTACACAGTGTCATCAACTTCAGCCGACTGAGGGTTTCCCCACACTTCTTCAGGCAGACTACGACAGCCCTGAGCACCACTTTCATCCCGAGGGGTCTGAGGGTGCTCAATGTGTCAGTTGCCACATGCCTGAGCGAACCTACATGGTGGTTGATCCCCGGCGAGATCACTCCTTCAGAATTCCACGCCCTGATTTGTCTTCCAAACTGGAGACACCCAACGCCTGTAATGGATGTCATACAGATCGTTCCTCGCAGTGGGCTTCAGAGGCAGTCCTGGACTGGTACGGTCCCAGACAGTCCGTGGAAATGCATTACGGAGAGTATCTTGCGGCGGGTCGTTCCGGTACTCCGGAGGGCGAACTGGCTCTGGCGCAGTTAGCTTCGAAGCAGGGTGAATCGGCTATCGTCAGAGCAACGGCGCTTCAACTGCTCAGGAACTACCGTGAGCCAGGAATGGCAGCGCCTTTGAGAGCGTTAGGCGACGACGATCCTTTGGTGCGGATGGTAGCGGTGGCTAACCTGGACCGGCTGAGTGCCCAGGCGAGGATACGGAACGCAGGTAAGTTACTGGCTGACCCGCCTCGCCTGGTGAGAATTGAAGCGGCTCGGGTCCTGGGTTCGGTTCCATCGAATCTGATCCCTGCTGATCTCCTGCATGAGTTGAATAATGGGCTGGAAGAGTTCAGGGAAGCGCAACTTGCCATGGCCGACATGCCCTGGTCTCATCTGAACCTTGGAGTTCTGTACCTTGATCAAGGCATGACCGAAAAGGCGGAAGAATCGTTCCGGGTGGCGGTGAAGCTGGATGCTGGTTTCGT
>JAUWTT010000226.1 GCA_030614585.1 Acidobacteriota bacterium | reverse complement strand
TAGCAACATTGGCGTGACCTGAACCTTCATGACGTTAAACCGGAAAGTCAGCTAGAAAAAGGGACTGTGCATCAAGATTTGAATCACCATCCGTTTTTGATTTGACAGCAGGACCTTCAATCGCAGCAGCATTCTTACAAGACACAAGACACAAGACACAAGACACAAGACACAAGACACAAGACACAAGACACTTGACATCCAGCATCTGGAATCCGGTATCCGAGTCTTCAGCCCCTGTCCCGCCGCGTGAAAACAAGACGCCCCGCCTCTTCTCTCTGTTTCCGATAGCCAAGCAGATGAAAGAGCTGAACCACCAGCCAACGGGCTACATGTCGATTGACGATAACAGTCCGCTCAAGCTTTGGATGCCTTGAAACGCCGGGAAGCCAGGGAACCAGGGCTGAAAGTCTTGCCAAACGGAGGATAGCGGAAAGTCCCAGCCAAAGACGGCTGATCCCCTGAACCAGGAAGAAACCATCGCTTCCCTGAGTCTGATACAGGGGCAATAGTATCCCGCCTGACAAAGGACTCCGGATCTCCCCATTTCTATCCTTCGCCAGAAGCTGATTCTTTCGAACTGCCTGAAAGTTTCGGTAACCCGGCTCCATTCGAAAATCGTCTAAGGCCTGAACTTCGTGCCGATGAAGAACCTGCACAACCCGGGGGAGTTCTGCAGCTTCCGCCGACAGACTCGTTCTTGCGCCCGCAAGCTCAGGACATTCTTCCGCAGGTAAAACACCAGAAGCGACGAGAGCGATCCAAACAGCAGCTTCATGAAGAGCTGCAGATGAAGGTGCATCATGCTGACCGGCTTCAAAGCCTAGCGTCACAGCCCCAAGTTCGCCGAACCACTCGAGCAACGTTCCATGGATCTGCTCCTCCAGGCCCAGGATTAGTGTCACGGGCAGATGCTTCCCAAAGCGGCGGTTTCGCAGACTGTCACCGAAAATGGCAAAAGGTCCTCCGTCGGCAGATGAGGTGTGGAGGTCCACGAAGTAGATCTCAGAAAACTCACTCCCAAGAATCTCCTCTATCAATGAAAGTAGTTCGTACTGCTCCTTCCGGTCGCTATGGAGGTTTCCCGAAACTGCATCCGATCGCAGAGAATGAATGTTCTCCCGGCTCCAGATACGGTTTAAATCCTTTCCCACAAAGCGGCAACCCAGTTCAAGTGCCGTCAAATTCCCTGCAAGAGCGAAAAAACTCCCGTTGAGGGTGGGGTTTCGGCTCTGGAGGGTTTGGACGACACGCTGCAAGCCAACGGCCCCCATCGGCTCGTTTCCATGTAGGCCGCCGACACAGATCAAGCACGGGCCTCCCCGCGGCCCCTCAAACGAACCTAGTTTCCGCTGTAAGCAATCGACTTGCGTTTCTCGCGGGAGTGTTTGCGGCGTTGCTGATGAGGTTTGCATATTGGCTTAAGAGCTACAAGATTGACACTTCGGCTAATTCGGTGCAACCGGACGGACTTTTCCGCTTTCGATGGTTGCTAATTGAACGCTCCTTTTATTCTGGCCAAACTGGTCCCAGTCAACGATTCCGTTGACCCCTTCCCAGGGTACGAGATTCCGTATGGCGTCGCGAATCCGTTCGCGTTGGAGGCCGGCATTCTCAATTGCCAGTGCCAACAAATGTAATGAGTCATAGGTCTGCCTGGCGGCGAAATCGGGTGTTCGGCCGTAACGCTCTCGAAACTTCATGGCGAACGAATCGTTGAGCTCAGCGTTACCCAGAAGAGGGAAAAGGACTCCCGTAGAAGATGAACCCGCTTCCTTCAAGAATAGACTCCTTCCCATGGCAGGACCTCCAATCAAGGGTGCTTTGAAACGGAGCCGAAGGGTATTGACTATTTCAGCACTTTCTCTCGGGCCTGCAAAAATCAAAAATGCACCGGCTGCCTTGCCGATGTCGTCGACAGGCTGGAGCGATCGCTTCTCTTGCGGGGCGTATTTCACGTGCAGGGCAGGGGAGACACCCCGAGTAGAGATATAGCGTTCGAACTCGGTCGCGAGGACGCGGGAATCGTGATCGGTAGCGGAGATAAGGACAAACGGGCGTTCCCCGGTCTTTTCGACTAGAGCCTGGAAAATAACCGGTACCTGCAGGTTCTCACCAGGCAAGCAGGAAAAGATCCAGGGGACATAAGCCAGGTTTACCGTTCGGTCCGAACTGCCCGGGTTAAGCATAGGGAGCTGTGCTTTGGCAATGATCTGTTCTGCAAGGTGGGCCGAAGGACCGTCAACGGGGGCGATGAGAGCCCAAACCCGTTCCTCGAACACCATGCGAGTCACCAGCGAGATCCCGGTTCCCCACGGGTTTTTCGACCAACCTTGAATGAGTCTGTATGGAATACCCTGGTAGCCGTTATTGCGGTTAAGTTCCTCGATCGCCAGTGAAGCGGCCAGCCAGAGGTCACCTGACAGGGGGTCGTCAGGATCGCTCGGCCCAAAGTAGCCGATTTTGACTTCAGAAAGCCCAGCCGGAATAGACGTTATTTTGCCGGATGGTTGGCTTGCCGGTTCCGATTCCTGAGTGCCTGGCTCGTTCGACCTGGGACCTGACAGCAGCATCGCTTCAGAACCAAAGCCGGAGATCAGAACCAGAACAGCGCTCCATCTCAGTAGACCCATCGAACCGTCAGACATCGATCCTTCAGTCCGTTGTGGCTGCAGCCGCGGTCCTCGTGACGCGGTCGCGTGCCGGGATGAAACCCCGGGGAATTTGCAAGTCTTCACGAGTGTGGAAGTTCCACTTGCCTCCCTCGAATTTGGCAAGGGTCACAGTGCCAACGTCGTCCAGGGCCGCAGAAAACGCTATGTCGCCGGTAACGCCAGGCCAAGGTTTCGAGCGATAAGCCAGCACGTCTCGAATCTTGGCGCGGTTGAGCCCGGCGACTTGCGTGGCCCAAATCAGCATGTTCATTCCGTCGTAACCGTGAGCCGCGTAGGTATCCGCGTCCACTCCAAATCTCTCACGGAAGATCCTGCGAAAGGCCTCCAGTTTCGGGTCCTTCCGAATCGGATTCCAGGGGTACGCTGCCCAGACTCCCTCAGCGTTCTGACCCGCGATCTCTGAGAACTCGGATGTCACCGCGCGGTCAGAAGTGAAATAGGGCTGAGTCATTCCCTCCTCACGCATCTGATTGAGGATCATCGCCGCATCGGTCCCGTCTCCCCAGTGAACCACTGCCACAATATTCGCCTCACGCAGTCGCTCCAACTGAAGAGAGAAATCGGTGGATCCGAGGGTGTAAGCCATCTCAATTGCGATTGGATTGCCCAAACGACGGCTTCCGTCTATGATCTCGCGGACACCGAAGCGGGCATAGCGGTTACTGCCTCTGATGATGCCGATGCGTTTAAAGCCGCGCTTCCGGAAAAGGTAGTCCACAAGCAGGTAGCCCATCTGCCGGTCGTCGCTGATACAACGAAAGACCCAGGGAATGTTGGTTTCGATGAAGGTTGGGTCTGTGTCGCCTGAATTGATCATAGCTACTTCCGCCTTCAGAGCAACACGGATGGCAATGTGGCTGTTGGCACCGTCAATGGTACCCAGAATCGCCCAGACATGTTCTTTGTAGGCCATTGTGACGATCTCGTTACCGGATGCGCCCCAGAGTCCATTGTCATTCGCGACAAACAACTCAAACGGGAGTTTCCGTTTTAGATACCCCCCCCGTGCATTGGCTTGCTCAATTGCCAGGCGGCTTCCTCGAAGCATCTGAAGACCAAGAGGTTCCTCGTGGCTTTTCCCCCCAGTCGCAACCGAGACAGTCGACATGATGGGCCCAATGAAGCCGATTTTCACCGTTTCAAGATGCTCCGGCTCGGGAATCGCACGGCCCGGTCCGGTGTATTCCATCTGTTCCAGAAAGTGTTCCTTAAAGGGTGTTACACCACTGAAGGGCTCTACATCCTCAGCAGTCCCGGCATAATTCTGCTCCCGCCTCAATTTCAAATCGGGAACTTCATAGCTATCCACTGCGTTGATTTTCTCCAAGACTTCAACCAGTGCGGGATCGTCATTCTCCATCGGGGGAAGCAGCTCCGGGTCGGGCAGTTCGACAGTCTGCCCGAGCGCGGCTGAACTGAAAAGAAAGAAAAAAACCAGGAAGATCCGTGTGGATTTCATTGGATTCTCACCTTTTCTCTGCGGAGACCGTGTTTCGGCCTTCCGGTTGCTGGTCTGAAACAGAAAGGGTTTCAGGGGTGCGAATTCCGGCAAAGTAATCCTTGCCGATGCCCCGAGCAAGTCCCTTAGAAGTCCCAACCCAGATGTCGTTTCCATCGACTTCCGTCCAAAGCACATAGTTGTGCGGTATCGCCAGGGGCATCTCGACCGTCTTCACCACTTCATTCGCCCGGGTGATGACCGCCTGCCCCGTGTGAGTTTTCGGATTCATGGTATAGATGACCCAGGTATCCGAGGCGAAGTCCATTACGGCGCCAAGCCCTTTGTCCGTTCCGAACCAGGCCTCATTGGCACTCCGCCCCATGACCGCATTGATGAAGTCACTCGGAAGGCCGCAGTCGTGGGCAAAGTAGCCTCGCCAGTGACGGCCGTCGTAACGATTGCCTCCAAAATAAGAGGAAACCCATAGGACACCATCTATGTAGCTGGTTCCCGTCGTGATCACATGGACAATCCCATCATCCCGGTACAGATCAATCTCCATCTCTCCGTCGGGGTCAAGATAGTCCTTCCATCGTTCGGTCGCTACATCGAACTCCAGGACACCACTACCCCAAATCCCCAGATAGACCTTTCCATCATTGTAGGAAACCCCATAGTTCCAGATCTCTTCCATAGGGGCGTTCTTCTCAGTGTAAATGGTCCATTCACCGGTGACTGTATTGAAGCGACTCGCGCCGGCTGTCGTCGCAATCCAGACGTGGTCATTCTCGATGGCCAGACCATACACCACATCATTGATCAGGCCGCTGTTCAGTTGATGCCAATGATCGAACCGCCCTCCACTGAAACGAGCAAGTCCGCCTCCGAACATCCCGATCCAAAGTTCACCCGTCTTCTCGCTCATTGCCAGAGACGACACGACACGCCAGGGCAGCCCGTCTTCTTCTTTCCACGTTTCGATCTGCCTAGTCTTCTTGTCGAGGCGTGCCAAACCATCTTCGGTCCCGATCCACACATGCGATTTACTCGCCTCCACGGAGAAGATGTGATCGTTTGGAAGGCCAGTCTTCGTTGTATAGTGTTCCCACTCGGTATAGACGTAGGGCAGCAGGCCGTCCCCAGACTTCAGGGGTTCCTCCTGCTTGGCTGCTTGACCAAGGCCATAGCCGGTCAAAGCCATCAGAACGGCTCCTACTCTCAAACACTTGCCAGCACCTGCTCTCTTTATCTTCATGATGACACCTCGGTGTTGCACTCCGGCATACAACTCCTAGAAAGTCTTGATGTATTCGATCAGATCATTTAGCTGATCCTTCGTCATATCGTTCGTGACTCCGTGTTTGTCGTCAGGATTGTAGCGTGTCCAGATTTCCTCCAATGTATGAGCGATTCCATTGTGCAGGTAAGGTGCGGAATCGTAGATATTGTTCAGGTGTGGTACATCGAATTCTGATTCACGGTCGTAAATCATCTTGGTTCCAACGTCCACCACGGAACGGTCTGTGTAAAGCGGTGCCGGATGACAGGTAATGCACCTTCCTTCCGGGGGAATCACGCTCCCATCATTGGCCATGGTTCGTTCGAACATCCGCTTACCTTTGCGTTGTGCATCTGTGAGAGGTGCACCCAGAGGACGATAGCGGTTCGGGGGGCGTGGAATAGTAGCTATGTAGTTGTCAACTGCCGAGAGCTCGGTGGGGTTGAACGGCTGAATACGGGTAAAGAACACCGCCAGCCGGGGGCCACACTGTCGTTGAAGACTGGGGTTGGTTCCCTCCCACTTAAAAGGGGCGGTGTCCAGGATTCCCCGCAGCGTGCGGTTGTCGACCGGGCTACTCCCGACTCCGTCGGGCTCAATGTCATAAGTGATCCCATCCACATGCCCATCAGGGTGACAGGTATGGCACGAGAACTGTCGGTGGAACGTAACGTCAGCACTGTGAAACACCTGTTCACCGAAACGGACTTTGGTAATCTCTTTCGGCCCTCCCAGATCCACTCTCTCGACGGCTTCCAATGAAGCCACATCGATTACGGTCAGCGAATCATCAAGGGCGTTAGTGACCAAGACACTTTTCCCGTCGGGACTCACCAGGAGTCCCCGAGGACTCTTATTTGTCTCGATGTGTTTTAGCACGAACTCTGTGGGCTTACCCAGGTGATTTGGAAAGACATCCTCTCTCTGCGCTTCCGTGGCACTCAAAAGCATTGAGGTCAGCTTGGGGAGATCCACGACTGCGACTCGATTTGAACCGGAGCTGGTAACAAAGGCCAAGCGTCCATCGGGTGTAATGGCTACGTCAGCCGGGTCAGGGAAGCACATATTCGGCTCGTCGAGAAGTACCTGATCAATTCGACCGTCTTTCCAGGCGATTCCCAGACCGTTTGTAATTGTCCAGCCCTGTTGCAGTCGCGTCATCGGTACCAGGTTCTTGGTTCGATTAAGTGTAAAAAGAGCGTAGTCCCCGCTTGGGTGCCAGGCTATTCCCTGCAGAATGTTAGCCGCCGGGACCTGAAAACGATTTTCCACAACCTCAGTTTGAAGGTTGATAACAGTGATC
>JAUWTT010000274.1 GCA_030614585.1 Acidobacteriota bacterium | reverse complement strand
TGAGACCAGCCGGACCTTGTGCCCCAGTTGAATGAACTTGGCCATTGTTCCGCCGACTTCTTCGGGATCATCGGGATGGGCACCTATGACAATAATCCGGAGCGGTTTCTCAGAACCTTGTCCAAACGTTAAGGTCACTGTTAGACATACGCTTACAATTAAAAGAAAAGCAAGAATCTTGATTGATCTCATGCAATTCAACGTAACAGATCTGCTGTAAGGCGTCCAGCCAGGTTCCAAGTATTCGCTCCCATAAATATGATGACATTTGTTGGGACCGAGACGCAGGCGACTTGGCCTGAAAATCCCCCCTCAGGCACCTCTTGACGTTGTGATATCATACCGCTCGAAGTCGCAAGAGGGCCGGGTTCTGCGCGGCTTTTGAGGCTTTGTTTTTCGCTTCCCCTTCGAACCCGGGCGATGCGGAGGTTGTTTGAGCGGTTCATTCTTGTAATCAAACAGAACGGGAGAATCTAAGCTATGGCTGAAATGGATATTGGCCTTATTGGACTGGCGGTGATGGGCGAGAATCTCATCTTGAATATTGAAAGCAGAGGATTTGGAGTTGCGGTGTTCAATCGAACGGTCTCGAAGGTGGACAACTTCATGGCGGGCGGTGCGAAAGGCAAGAACATTGTAGGCTGCCACAGCATTGAGGAACTCTGCGCCAATCTGAAGAGGCCTCGCAGGGTCATGTTAATGGTAAAAGCCGGTAAACCAGTTGATGATTTCATTGAGTTGGTCCTCCCGCACCTCGAAGAGGGGGACATCATCATAGACGGTGGTAACAGTCACTTTCCGGATACGATTCGCCGCACCGAATATGTCGAAAGTAAAGGTATGCTGTACATTGGCACCGGAGTCTCCGGTGGTGAGGAAGGAGCTTTGAAAGGACCTTCCATCATGCCTGGCGGTTCGCCCGCGGCCTGGGAGCATGTACGGCCGATTTTCCAAGCCATAGCAGCCAAGACCGACGACGGATCGCCGTGCTGTGATTGGGTTGGAAGGGGTGGCGCCGGCCACTTCGTGAAAATGGTCCATAACGGTATCGAATACGGTGACATGCAGATGATCTGCGAGTCGTACATGCTGATGAAGCAGGGACTCGGTATGAGTAACGAGGAAATGCACGAGGTCTTTGCGGAATGGAATGAAGGAGAGCTGGACTCGTACCTAATCGAGATTACTCGCGATATTCTTGGCTACAAGGATGAAGATGGAAACGCGGTCGTTGATCTGGTGCTGGATACAGCCGGACAGAAGGGGACAGGGAAGTGGACGGCCATTGCGGCTCTCGATGAAGGACAGCCCCTCACTCTCATTGGAGAAGCGGTGTTTGCTCGCTGTTTGTCCGCCCTTAAAGAGGAAAGGGTGGAGGCCTCCGGAATCCTGACTAGCGAAGCCACTGGGTTCGGAGGCGACCGGGATGCTTTGCTCAATGACCTTCGCCAGGCCTTATACGCTTCCAAGATTGTCAGCTATGCGCAGGGATATCAGCTTATGCGCGCGGTCTCTCAACACAACGATTGGGGTCTGAATTACGGTGGGATTGCGCTGATGTGGCGTGGGGGCTGCATCATTCGTTCGGTTTTCCTCGGAAAGATCAAGGAAGCGTTTGACAAGAACCCGGATTTAGTCAATCTTCTGCTTGATCCTTTCTTTGCTGAGGCGGTCCGGGCCTCCCAATCCGCCTGGCGTCGGGTGGTTACTACCGCAATTGAGTTGGGTATACCGATTCCTGCAATGAGTTCTGCGTTGGCGTATTTTGACGGCTATCGAAACGCTCGGTTGCCTGCCAATCTACTGCAAGCGCAACGAGACTATTTTGGTGCCCACACATACGAACGCGTGGACAAGCCTCGGGGCGAGTTTTTCCACACCAATTGGACCGGTCGGGGTGGCACTACTGCATCTTCGACTTACACTGCCTAAGAGAGAATAGTGGCCCTCAACAAGAACGTTATCGTTGCCCAGTCGGGCGGCCCGTCGCCCGTAATCAGCAATTCACTTCGAGGTATCATCGAAACCTGCCGGATGATTTTGTGAGTTACGCTCGCCCGCTGATCGGCGGTGACTGGGTAAGTGTTTCCTCATCGGTGGAATCCAGCGCTTTGCGCGCCTGCAGCCGGTGTTTGCCGATCGGAAGCTCCCTGCTTATGTCCCTGTCGAACATCGGAACTGAATAGAGGTTTTCTCACATCTGAAATGTGCTACAGGAGTGGATATGGATCCACAGGCTGAACTGAAGAACCTGGTGCCGCAGAAAGAGTTCTTGATTGCGATCGACTCGGACGGTTGCGCCTTTGACACGATGGAAATCAAACACAAGGAGTGTTTCATTCCAAACATTGTCAAATACTGGGAACTGCAGCCTGTGTCCAAGTTTTTGAGAGCAGCTTCAGAATTCGTCAACCTTTACTCGGAGTGGCGCGGCATCAACCGGTTTCCTGCTCTTACCAAGGCTCTTGATCTGCTGGAAGAGTGGCCGGACGTCCAACAGCGTGGTGTCAAGATCCCAGCTGCGCAGTCATTACGAGACTGGATAGCGCGGGAGACGAAATTGAGCAATCCCGCTTTGACGATAGAAGTCGAACGCACGAATGATCCGGTTTTGACTCGGGCCCTGGCATGGAGTGAAGCCGTCAATGTGAGTGTTGCCGATCTGGTTTATGGGATACCTCCCTTTCCGTATGTCCGCGCCAGTTTGGAAAAAATCTCCGCTTGGGCCGACGTGATTGTGTGCTCGGCCACGCCTCATGAGGCTCTGGCACGTGAGTGGGAGGAACACGACATCTCCAAATATGTTCGTGTCCTTGCAGGGCAGGAAATGGGGAGTAAGAAGGAGCATATCGAGTTAGCTTCCCAAGGCAGGTATCAAGAGGGCAGGGTGTTAATGATCGGGGATGCCCCGGGTGATATGAATGCGGCGAGAGGGAACAACGCATCGTTCTTTCCAATCAACCCGGGTTCTGAGGAGACATCGTGGGAACGCTTCTTCGAGGAAGGAGCCGGCAGATTCCGCAACGGTCAGTTCACTGAATCCTACGAAGTCGATCTGGTTGCTGAATTTGAGCGACTTCTTCCGAGTACCCCTCCGTGGGTCGTTGCCGGTGATCGGTAATCGGTAATCGGTGATCGGTAATCAGTGATCGGTGATCGTTCTGTCCGTAGCTTTAGCGAAGGGGGATAATCGGTAAAGAAGATTTACCACCAAGGTCACCAAGCACACCAAAAAGCCGTCACACAGAAAAGGTCAGAATTTACCGGCATCTGGCATCTGGCATCTGGCATCTGGCATCTGGCATCTGGCATCTGGCATCTGGCATCTGGCATCTGGCATCCGGCATCCGGCATCCGGCATCCGGCATCCGGCATCCGGCATCCGGCATCCGTTTCTTGCAGGCGACTTGACAAAGCAAACTGCGAGTCTTATATTTCGTTATATGGCGAAATGTAAAATCAACGAATTCACGGCTGTCACGAAGGCGCTGGGAGACCCGAACCGGGTCCGTGCCCTCTTGGCGCTTCTTCGAAGGGAGCTTTGTGTCTGTCAAGTCGTTGAATTATTGGGGCTGGCCCCTTCAACTGTGTCAAAACATATGGCCATTCTTAAGCAGGCTGGACTCGTTGAATCCCGGAAGGAGGGCCGGTGGGTCTATTATCGAGCCGCCGCCAGTGAAGTTCCTGAAGAGGTCAAGGAGGTCCTGAAGTGGGTTTCAAGTTGCTGCTCAAGCTCACGCGAAGCCCAGGAGGACAGGCGGAGCCTCAAAGCAATCCTGTCAATGGATCCGGAGCAACTGTGTCAGCTTCAAGGGACCAGGTATTGAATGGGGTTATATGGGTTTGTTCTATGTCTGGATGAGTAATGCTGTTTGGAACCGGAGAGGAGTCGATTATGTCAGGAAAACAGGAAATCAAAGATCAGGTCAGGGAACGATACGGCAAGATTGCGTTGAGCGTTGTTCAAGGAGACAGTTGTTGCGGAATCGGATCTTCAGGCGACTGTTCGGACCCCATCACATCGAATCTCTATGAGGATTCGCAGAAGGAACTCCTGCCCGAGGAAGCGGTTCTAGCGTCTCTGGGATGCGGCAACCCGACTGCACTCGCCAAACTGGAGGAAGGTGAGGTTGTTTTGGATCTGGGGTCGGGAGGCGGGATTGATGTGTTCTTGTCCGCTGAAAAGGTCGGGCCCACCGGCAAGGCGTATGGTCTGGACATGACGGATGAAATGCTGGAACTGGCTCGAGAGAACCAGAAGAGAACCGGTGTAACCAATGTCGAGTTCCTGAAAGGCGAGATGGAAGACATGCCGCTTCCCGACAGTACAGTTGACGTTATCGTCTCGAACTGTGTAATCAACTTGTCTGCGGATAAGGACCTGGTCCTGAGAGAAGCCTTTCGCGTTCTCAAGCCCGGTGGACGCCTGGCGGTCTCAGACATCGTGGTCCGCGGTGAGATCCCAAATGAGATTCGGCAAAGTATCGAGCTTTGGACTGGCTGTATGGCCGGGGCACTCGAAGAGGGAGAGTACCGCTCGAAGCTCCTGGCTGCCGGTTTCGAAGAGGTTGACATCGAGTATACGCGGATTTATCGAGCTGCCGATGCAGGCGAGTTCCTGGCAGAGCAGGGCATGGATGTTGAAAAGCTGGCGCCGGCAGTTGATGAGAAGTGTGCCAGCGCCTTTATTCGCGCCAGAAAACCTGCACAGGAGTGCTGATGTTGAAAGTTCTTTTCTTATGTACCGGCAATTCCTGTCGAAGTCAGATGGCGGAGGGCTGGGCCGGGAATCTGAAAAAAGACCAAATCGAAGCCTATTCGGCGGGCATTGAGACGCACGGACTCAATCCGAACGCAGTGAAGGTTATGAAGGAAGAAGGGGTCGACAGTTCACTACACTGGTCGAAACATCTCGACGAACTCAACGAGATTGACTTTGACTTTGTGGTTACGGTCTGCAGCCACGCTCATGAAACCTGTCCGGTGTTTCCCCGAGGCGCGAAGGTGATACATGTTGGGTTTGACGATCCCCCACGATTGGCCAGGAAAGCGAAGACCGAGGAAGAAGCGCTGAATCACTATCGCCGGGTCAGCAGTGAAATTAAGTCGTTTGTTGAGTCGCTACCGGAAGCCCTCATACAGTAGCGCGTCTGGGGGTGCGGGCGTGTTGTCGAAATCGGCCCCACGCCCAAATCCCAAGCACCAAGCACCAAATCTCAAACAAGGTCGATTCAATGAACTCAGTATCTCGACTTCCAAAGAGCTTTTGGCCTCCTATATTTCAGTAGGTTAGATAGTTCCTGCAATGGAGTTTGAAGCTTGGTATCCTGGTTCGTGCTCGTGCTCGTGCTCGTAATCGTTATCGAGAACTGTTCGAAGGAAGGAAATTCAGGGCTCTCACCCCTCGCCCTGCTATTGGTCTCTTTTCCCAAGCGCTCCCTTAATGATTTCGGTCCACTTGAGGTAACCCTCTCTATTTAGATGAAGCTCGTCGTCCCGAAACAGGTCGGGATTCGGTTTTCCGTCGTTTCCCAGATAGTGACTGGAGGTCGAAATGAAGTAGGCGTTGGGATCTTCCTCGCAAACAGTTCTCAAGACACGATTGGCCTCGCGGATCTGGGGCCAGACATCCCAGCGGCTGGCCGTTGGAGTGATCTCGATGTAGAAGACGGGCGTCACAGGATACTTCTCGCGAACCACATCTAAGATGTACCTGAACAACCGGCCAACCTCCTCCGGTGACTTGTCCTTCTCTCTTCCAGATATGTCGTTTGCAACGAACATAACAAGTGCTCTAACCTGGTGAGGATAAATGAGTCTCTTTGCATACCAGGCCACATCGGAAAGTTTCGAACCCCCGAAACCCCGCTGGATGACAGGATAGGGCGCCATGTCTTCTTGGATGGTTG
>JAUWTT010000092.1 GCA_030614585.1 Acidobacteriota bacterium | reverse complement strand
CCCGTTAGCGCGGGCAATGGAACTCAACACCGCTAATCCGAGAGAGGAAAGGAGAAGCACGGACGCCCAGAGAGCCTGCTTGATACCGGTGTTGGCCAGTTTGCTGAAATACCCTACTCGACTTGTCGTCACAGCTCTAGTTCCGCCTGCTCCAGCTTCTATTCTACTATTCGCAAGGAAATCTAAATCGGCACGGGAACATGGCTGACCAGATCGGTGATGATTGCCTCGGATTCTTCGCTCCGATGCAGCGGTGATGAGTACTGTGAACTCACCAGGAGCCGGTGAGCCAACACCGCTACAGTGAGAGCCTTAATATCATCCGGGACACAGTAATTTCGGCCCCTCATCAGGGCAAGAGCCTGCGCCGACCGGTAAAGCGCCATAGCACCCCTTGGGCTGACTCCGAGGTCGAGATATTCACTCTCTCTGGTTCCCTTGACTATAGCCATGAGATAGCTGAGCAGAATCTCCTCAACCTTTACCTGTTCAACCGCCTTCTGCAACTCGAGGATCTCTTCTCCTCCCAGAACCGGTTTCAGGCTCTCGGCAAACTCGTAATTGATACCGGTCCTGAGAATGTCCTTCTCATCCTCCTCACTCGGATATCCCATTCTGATCCTCATGAGAAAGCGGTCCAACTGAGATTCCGGCAGAGGATAAGTACCGTGGTGCTCAATCGGATTCTGTGTCGCGATAACAATAAAAGGTTGTGGCAGCGAATAGGTCTGATCCTCGGCCGAAATATTCCCTTCGCTCATAGCCTCGAGCAGTGCGCTCTGGGTCTTCGGAGTGGTTCGGTTGATCTCATCCGCCAACACGACATTGGCAAACAGAGGACCTTTCCTGAATTCAAACTGACCCGAAACTTGACTAAAGATGGACACACCTGTCAGATCCGAAGGCAAAAGGTCACTCGTGAACTGAATTCGGTGAAACGCACAGTCGAAGGACCGGGCCAGGGCATAGGCCAAGGTCGTCTTTCCAACACCGGGAACATCTTCGATCAACAGGTGACCACGGGCCAGAAGCGTCACAATGGCCAGTTCAATAACTTCCGGCTTACCTCTAATGACCTGCCCGACCGAGGCTTGTAAGGATCGGACTCTCTGAGCAGCAGCCGAAAGATCCAGCCCTTCCTCCGATTGGATGTCGTTCAAAACTTCCTCCGATCCGTTCGTCAAAATCACTTCTCCTCAGTTGAACAGTTCCGGCTGCGGACCTTCAGACGGAGAAGTACGAAAGTGGTCATAAGCCAGACGAGTCACCGTCCTACCTCGGGGAGTTCGATTCAGGAATCCTATCTGAATCAGGTAAGGTTCATAGATGTCTTCAATCGCATCCTTCTCTTCACTTATTGCAGCCGAAATCGTGCTGAGGCCTACTGGACCACCGCCAAACTTCTCAATGATGGTCAGCAAAAGTTTTCGGTCGATTTCGTCGAAGCCAAACCGGTCCACATTCATCATTTCCAGTCCCATGCGCGCAACCTCAGAGGTTATGACTCCGTCCGCACGCACCTGGGCGTAATCTCTCACCCGCCGCAGTAAACGATTGGCGATACGGGGCGTCCCGCGACTTCGACGGCCAATCTCAACTGCCCCTATATCTTCAATCGAAACTTCGAGGATATCTGCTGAACGATTCACGATTGAGGTAAGACTCTCAACGTCATAGAAATCGAGTCGTTGGATTATGCCGAAGCGTGCTCTCAAGGGGGACGTCAAGAGGCCTGTCCGCGTAGTTGCGCCAATCAGCGTGAAGTTAGGGACATCAATCTTGATGGAGCGCGCTCCAGGACCTTCACCAATGATTATGTCGATCTGGAAATCCTCCATCGCTGGGTAAAGAATCTCTTCCACCGCTGGATGCAACCGATGGATCTCATCAATGAAGAGGACGTCGTTCTCTGAAAGGTTGGTGAGGATAGCTGCCAGATCTCCTCGCTTTTCAATCGCAGGTCCTGAAGTTGACCTGAAACTAACACCCATCTCATTGGCGACGATCTGAGCGAGCGTCGTTTTGCCGAGCCCCGGAGGACCGAAGAGCAGGACATGATCCAGGGCTTCGGACCGCCCCCGTGCAGCTTCAATTCCAATGGCCAGGTTTTCCTTTACATGATGCTGGCCGATAAACTCACCTAACTGACGAGGCCGCAGACTGTTCTCAAAGACAACCTCGTCATCCTCATGGGACGGATCCATCACTCGTTCTTGACTCATAATCAGCCAGACAACTCCCGTAAGGACTTCCTGAGGAGCGTTTCAAAGCGATCGATCTCGCCTTCTCTTAAGACCCTCGAAACCACTGTCTCTGCCTTATTCCTAGGATATCCCAGATTCACTAGTGCAGAAATCACATCTCTCTGAGTTGAGCTCGTGATACCAAGTTGAGCTCCCGGCGAAAGTTCGGCAAAAAGTGCTGAAATCCGATCCTTGAGCTCAAGAGCGATTCGTTCAGCAGTTTTCTTTCCCACACCGGGGATGCTCGACAACCGGGGAATATCAGAGGCGGAAACCGCAGCAACCAATTCATCCACCGGAAGACCGGAAAGAATGGCGATCCCAAGCTTCGGCCCGATTCCAGAAATCTGGATCAACAGAAGAAACAACTGTTTTTCCTTCTCAGTTCTGAATCCGTACAGCTTCAGGGTGTCCTCGCGGACATAAGTGTAGATCAGCAGGTCGATGCTATCGCCGGTTTCCCCCAATTCAAAGTAGGTAGAAAAAGGGATCAATACCTCATATCCGACTCCCTGCACATCGACTATTAGCCGGTCAGCGGATTTCGAAGACAAAACTCCCTTAAGACGAGCAATCATGCAAACTGAATTATAGTGGATAACTCCGTCTTTCGGAGAGCTCGCGTCTTGGGTCTTGAGACTTGAGTCTTGGGGGAGAATGGGTGCCAGAGTTTGGAAGTGGAGGTCCGCAGTTCCAAGGCCATGACCCCACACCGCAACTCCTGCACCCTCTTCAAGACATGCAAGGATACCTGTCCCACGGTCCCAAGCCTCCCGACCCAAGAGACAACCTGGAAGGTTATCCTCCGCCAAGACGCAAAGACGCCAAGTTCGCTGAGGGTGAATCGATTACGATTACGAGCACGAGCAAGACCCAAGACTCAAGACCCAGGACTCAAGACTCAACCCCTCAAGTCCCAAGCCTACCTCGGTGTTGCATCGGGGAGGCCCCCGTCCACAGGAATCGTCGCGCCCGAGGTTGGTGTCTGTCGAGTCGCGAAGAAGAGAACAGCGTTGGAGACATGTTCAGCGGTCACCTTGCTCTTCAGCAGGTTACGGGTCTGGTAATACTCCTGAAGGGATTTTTCATCCAACCCCCGAGCCTTCATCCGATCGGGTCCGACTTCCGCCCAAAGCCCTGACTTCCTATCGCTTTCACCGAAAACGGCATCCGGTGCCACCATATTCACACGCACACCGATTTCGGCTAATTCCAAACTGGCAATCCTTGCCAACTGGTGCGCGCCTGCCTTTGTCGCACTATAAGCCCCAAATCGGGCCCCGGGCGCAAATACGTTCTTCGTCGAGAGTAGAACAATGTCTCCACCAATTCCCTGACGTCTGAAACGTCGACCTGCCTCCGCCAGCATCAAGAGGGTCCCCTCGATGTTGACTCGTTCCAGGCGGCGGAATACCTCCAACTCCATCTCTTCCAGCGAGGATACGAGAGCAATGCCGGCGTTAACGATCACCAAATCAACTCCACCCCACTCAGAAACAACCGAATTGAAGCCCTCTGAAACTGACTCCCGGTCAGTGACATCGATGGCGACACTGATGACTCGGGGACCAAACTGCTCACCAAGTTGCTCCACCAGACTGTCCAAACGAGGGCCGGGAAGATCGGTAACCGCAACATGACAACCCTGCTCGAGAAGTCCTCTGCAGATTCCAGCACCGATCGCTCCCGCAGCCCCTGTCACGATAGCTACCTGGCGGCGCAACGGAGGCTCGTCCTGTCGCAATTTCGCGTGCTGGAGTCCCCGGTATTCCATCGAAAAGAGTTCGCCCTCCAACATCCCCCGGTAGGCTCCCCCACCCCCGATTTGGGCCTTCATATCCAGGGTGTGGGCCGTAACATCCACACAGATCCTGGCTTCATGGATATCCTTCCCCGAACAGATGACGCCCAGCCCCGGCATCATCACTACTCGAGGGGCGGAATCGAATACCTTCAGCCCACTTTCGCCGGATTCACTGTTGCGCATAACATACGCTTCATAGTCGGTTCGGTATGTCGCCACACTTTCGCGTAGTTGAGTTTCCAATCGGGACAGGTCGCCCCATTCTGGCGTATCAATCCAGAGTGGATATGGTTTTGTCCGAATTAAGTGATCTGAGGTGAGGGGCGGAGTCAGCGCCAACTCCCTGCCTGTGTCGGAGTCGACAAAATCCAGCGCAGGACGGCTGAAAAGCGGCTTCAGAATCAGGGGAAGATAGGGACGATCCAGGTTGCCGGACGATTCAGCGAGAAGCCCACGCAAAGTTGGGGCCACATCATTCCACCTGGCCTTTGCCTTGTCGATCTCAGTTGAGACCGCAATCTGAAGGGGAGAGTCCTGTCTTTGCGCCAGAAACTCTTCGGCTCTAGTCACCAACCGAATAGTCGTCTCGTATGCTTCTCCTGCCGTTTCACCCCACGTCACCAACCCATGCAGCATCCAGACGGCAGCCTTCGCTTCAGGAAGTGCCTCCGCGGCCTCCACTGTTGCCCGGGCAAGATCGAAACCGGGCTTCACATAGTCGATGATAACAACCTCGTCGCCGAATGCTGCTTTGACCAGTTCCCTTCCCTCAACCTGATTCGTAAGGCCCAGGATCGCATCAGCATGAGTATGATCGATGAACTTGGCCGGCAAAAAAGCGTGAACCAGCGTCTCAATTGACGGGTTTGGGGACCGGTAGTCAAGAAGACGTGATCTGATCTCCTTCACCATGGCATCGTCGTTCAGTTCTCGAAGCTTTCGCAGCCGAAGGAGATGGTCGAGTTCCAAGCCGGCGTGACCACTCGGCTCGATCGTAGCCAGATCATGCCCCGATCCTTTGACGAATATGGCAGGGATCAATTCGCCCAACAGATTTGTGTGTAAAGTTTTAACAGAGGTGTTACCACCGCCGTGGAGAACCAGATTCGAATCAGCCCCTAGCAACCGCGCCGAGTAAGTGCGCAGTGCCAAGTCCTCACCCCACTCCGTTCCGTATTCGGACAGGAATTGATCAGCCTCTTCTTGCAACCATCTACTCTGCATGACACGAGCCTCCAGGTTCTGTTACCCAAACGAAATGGAACGCAAAACTAAGCCCCCGGGCTGAAATCCCGGGGCTCCGTATGCAACGAAATGGAAGCCGGGAGCGGAAGACAAGCTTCCAGCTTGTCCTGACGGCCTGGAAGGCCATCTTCCTCCCAGCGCTCCGTATCGAGAAAGCGTGGTGTTTTTGCGGCTCTGGTTGAAAATAACCATCATTTTCATACGGAGCCGGGCCCTTTCAGTCCGGGCATCGTGGTCTCTCGTTTGGGCAACAGGCCCTCTAACAGGGGGTCTGGTTATGGGTTCTTCTGCGTTCAGCTCTTGCCAAAGTGCTCGAGCATGAATCTGGCATTGTCGGCTGGGACTTTACCGTCAAACACGGCACTTCCGGTTACGACCAGATCGGCCCCGCACTTGGCAATGTCGCCGATATTGGCTTTAGTGATACCCCCGTCAACTCCGACAAGCACATCGCGCCCCGCCTTTGCTGCCAACTCCTTAACCAGTTCAACTCGGGCGAAGGTCGCGGGCACAAAAGACTGTCCTCCCCAGCCCGGATTGATGGCAACCAGAGTAACCATTTCCAACTCATCAAGCAGAGGTTCAATTGCGGAAACAGGAGTCCCGGGATTCAAGGCAACTCCTCTCACAATTCCTCTTGCGGGATCATTCGCGTTCGTCGATAAGGCAAGCTGCTGAAAGACGCGGTGAATGTGAACACAGGACTCCACGTGTACTGTCACTATGTCGGCACCCGCGGCAATGTATGCATCAAGCTTATCGAGTGGGTCCTGGATCATGAGGTGGACGTCTTTCAACAGTTCCGTCTTAACCCCTTTCACGTAAGGAGGTCCGACCGTCATCATCGGGACAAAACAGCCATCCATCACGTCAAAATGGAGTATCTGAACGTCCGTACCCGCCAGCTGGTCAAGTTCGGCTTCCAGATGCATCAGATCAGCGGTCAGTACCCCTACGCTAATCGTCGGGCATTGTTCCTTAAGGATTTCGAGAACCGTTTTCCCACTCATTGCCCTAACCGGCTTCGTTCTTCAGCGTTTCGTACAGTTCAAGCGCATGCTCCGGCTTCATCAACTCATGCACAACCTTTCGAATCGCTTGAAGCATGGCAATCGGAGCATCCGACTGAAAGATGTTGCGTCCCATGTCGACACCAGCGGCTCCGTCGTTAATGGCATTGTGAGCCATTCTCAGCGCGTCAAGCTCGGGCAACTTCGTCCCTCCTGCCATCACGAGAGGCACCGGAGAAGATGCGGCAACAGTTTCAAAACCTGGAACATAGTAGGTCTTAACAAAATGGGCACCAAGTTCAGCACACATCCGGCAAGCTAAACGAAAGTACTGAGCATCCCTTTTCATGTCCTTGCCAACAGCTGTTACGGCAAAAACAGGGATCCCGTAACGATTGCCGATATCGATGAGACGGGTCATATTGTGAATCGACTGGGTCTCGTACTCGCCTCCGATGAACACTTGGACAGCCATGGCAGAGACATTGAGCCGGATTGCATCTTCAATGTCGACCGCAATCTGCTCATTGGATAACTCCTTGAGTATGCTGGGTCCGCCACTGACCCTCAGCACCACGCCTCGCCCGTACGAGGACGGGATCGTCGTCCTGAGTATTCCGCGTGTCAGCATGAGTGCATCGCAATAAGACAGGATGGGAACGATGTTAACGTCCACTCTTTCCAGACCCGTCGTCGGGCCCATGAAATATCCATGGTCTATTGCCAACATCACGGTTCGACCGGATTCAGCATTGAAAATCCTGGAAAACCGATTCTGAAGACCCCACCCCAGCGAATTGGCACCCCGAAGGAAAAACGGCTTACTCTCGACGGGAACGTCCAGATAGAAATTCTTGGCTTCTTTAATCTTGTCAGCGTCTGCCATACTGTGACTCCTTTTATTTTGAAGAAAAGACAAGCGCCGTAGCCTGCGTCTCACACAACCTGCCGGTAGCGACATCAGATGCCTTTCCCAGTAAGGCCTGACATCCATCCTGACTACAGTGAGAAATGCCGACTAAGCGGTCGGATGATAACAGCAGGGAGGCGGGATTTCAACCCGTCCAACCGTTGCACAAATGCACCGAAAAGTAGATGTGATGTGACTTTCATTCGAAACTACATTCATTTTCCAGAGGCACCGAAAAGGCGACCAGGATCGTTCTCCTTCTGACGTCTTGACATCCTGCTATAATTCCTTGTTCAAGTGCGGATCCACGGTGACAAATTCAAAGATGAGTGTGGTGTGTTCGGCATAGCCGGTCACGTCGATGCCGCAAGGCACGCCTACCTGGGACTCTACGGCCTTCAGCACCGCGGCCAAGAGTCGGCCGGAATCGTGAGTAGCGATGGTGTCCGACTGCATCGCGAGCGAGGGATGGGCTATGTCGCCGATGTCTTCAGTCCTGAAGTACTGGAGCGACTGGTCGGGACCTTTGCCCTCGGTCACGTCCGTTACTCAACCTACGGAGAGAGCACCAGTGCGAACGCACAACCCATCCTCACCGAATCGTGGCGTGGGCCCATTGCAATTGCCCACAACGGAAACCTCGTTAATGCCGCTCAACTTCGGCATCAACTCGAAGCTGAAGGCGCAATTTTTCAGTCTACGTCCGATACAGAAGTGGTCCTCCACCTGCTGGCACGTTCGTCCGAAGAGAATCTCGACGCCGCTCTCCTGGATGTTCTGCGGTTTGTCCGCGGAGCCTTTTCTTTGCTCCTGCTGACCCCGACTAGACTCTACGCGATTCGGGATCCATATGTCGTCAGGCCACTCTGTTTTGGTCAGATGAATGGCGGGCACGTTGTGGCTTCGGAAACCTGCGCCTTCGATCTTATCGGTGCCAAGTACATTCGGGACGTAAAACCAGGTGAAATTCTCAGTATTGGGGATGACGGGCTTCGCTCCTTGACTCTGGGCTCGTCTGAGAGGCGAGCACATTGCATTTTTGAACACGTGTACTTCAGCCGGCCCGACAGCTTGGTTTTCGAACGGAGCGTCCACCAGAGTCGTCATGAAATGGGACGTGAGTTGGCCCTCGAGTGTCCGGTTGCCGCGGACGTAGTTGTCCCTGTTCCAGACTCCGGCGTTACCGCGGCTCTTGGGTATGCAGAAGCTTCAGGGATCCCCTTCGACTTCGGTCTGATCCGAAACCATTACGAGGGCAGGACTTTCATTGAGCCGAGGCAGTCGATTCGACACTTTGGTGTCAAAGTGAAATTGAACCCGGTCAAAAGGATCTTAAGTGGAAGACGGGTCATTCTGATCGACGATTCCATCGTCCGTGGGACCACAAGTCGAAAGATTGTCGAGATGGTCCGCAATGCAGGGGCAAGCGAGGTCCACCTGCGAATTAGCTCCCCTCCGACCGTAGGACCCTGCTATTACGGAATTGATACGCCGACTTCCTCCGAGTTGATTGCCAACAATAAGACTGTTCGCCAGATAGAAGAATTCACCAGGGCCGACAGCCTTGGGTACTTGTCGATTGAAGGCCTGCGAAAAGCTGTAGACGCAGGTTCTCACTTCTGTAGCGCTTGCTTTGACCAGCAGTACCCAATTCCCTTACGAATCGATTCCATCCAGAAAGAACTCTTCGAAGATGGTGCCGAAACTGACGCGACGGTTGAGAAAGCGCTTTAGAAACCTACTGCTCAAACCGTGGCTTATGTTCCTTGCCAGTTCTTTGGAGCCGTACTAACATGACCACGCAGTTGATTCCGAGGAAAGGAGTAGAGCGTAGTGGCGAATAATGAGCGGCGGGATCAGGGCCTCACCTATCGAGACGCAGGCGTTGACATCGACAAGGCGAACGAAGCGAAACAGAAGATCAAGGAACTGGCCCGTTCAACTTTCAACCGCAACGTTCTCAGCGAAATTGGGTCTTTTGCGGGACTGTATCGACTTGATCTCTCCGAGTATTCCAAGCCTGTGCTGGTGTCGAGCGCTGACGGTGTCGGCACGAAGCTCAAGATCGCTTTCCTGACCGGCATTCACGATACGGTGGGAATCGACATCGTTTCTCACTGCACGAACGACATTCTCGTCCAAGGTGCCTTGCCGATGTTCTTCCTGGACTACATAGCCACAGGGACACTTGAACCTCAGGTCATTGCAAAGATCGTGGAAGGTTTAGCAGAGGGATGCAAACAGTCGGAGTGTGTGCTTTTGGGTGGCGAGACAGCGGAGATGCCCGATTTCTACAGCACCGGCGAATACGATCTCGCCGGCTTCATTGTGGGAATCTCGGATGAGGGGAGACTTTACAACCCCTCGCATGTCAGAGAGGGTGATCGACTGATTGGATTGCCTTCATCAGGTTTACATACCAACGGATATTCCCTCGTTCGCAAACTGGTGTTCGAGCAGGAACGGATGAAAGTTGAGACCTATGTGGACGAACTCGGGAAGACAATCGGTGAAGAGTTGCTGGTCCCTCATCGAAATTACCTGAAAACGGTCAAAAGCCTGGTCCTGGACCGGAAACTGAGTGGTATCGCGCATATAACCGGAGGCGGAATCACGGAGAACCTCGACAGAGTGCTTCCTTCCGGGCTCGACGCAAGGGTGGAACTGGGAACCTGGGAAACCCTTTCGGTCTTCCGTTTCATTCAGGAGCGCGGGCGGGTCTCAGACGAGGAAATGCTCCGCACTTTCAACATGGGGATAGGCCTCGTTCTGGTTGTCCCTGAGAAGCATGTGGGAGAAGTGGAAGAGGACTTCCTTTCGAAATTCGAGAAGTTCTTTCACATCGGTTCGATCATAAATGGCACTGGAAAGGTCCTGTACAAATGAAGAGTGTCGCTATCTTATTGAGTGGAAGAGGTTCCAACTT
>JAUWTT010000032.1 GCA_030614585.1 Acidobacteriota bacterium | reverse complement strand
TTGCGACTATATAGCGGTTGGCGCATCTTTCTATCCGTCAGAATCCAACGGACAGAGTGTTGTTATGAGCAAAGCAGAACCTTTTCAGAATTCACTCGAAACCTCGGGTGACTCTCTTACGGACTGCAGAGGGCAGTTGATCCCTCAGTACGTCCGCGGTGAGCTCAGCGGAAACCTGTTGCTCGAGTTCCTCCTCCACGTGGATGAGTGCCAGAAATGCCGGAACGCTGTTTTAGCGGCGAGAAAGGCCGAGCACCCTGAGTTCTATGGAGTAGTCAAGGCAAACTCGTTCAAGCTCGTCAAGGAGTAGCCGCCTTAGACGGTCGGCACACAGTTAGCTTTCTGACCTGAGAGTTGCTTGAGGCTCGGGGTTGCGTTTTGGCAAACCGCCTCCGGAATGAACGGGGAGGCCCGAATCCTACCAGTGGCAGATGCGCAGGAAATGCGCGCCAATCTCGCTGATCTTGGCCGATTCACAGGGCAGAGTTCCGATTCGAAGATGTTCTGTCACAAGATCGTAAAAGTGCCCGTGGAAGTGCCTGTAATCCCTGTCTGACTGAGACTTCTTGTGTTACTCTGCAATGGTGGCAGAAAGAGAAAGTGCTCTAGCCGTTTTTCTCGATTTTGAGAACCTTGTCATCGGATTCGAAAAAGGCAAAGCCCGCGAGAGATTTGACATCAACCGAATCCTCGAACGACTCGTCGAAAAGGGTAAGGTTGTCGTCAAAAAGGCTTATTGCGACTGGCACCGCTATCAGGAATACAAGCAGGAACTGCACAACGCGGCTTTTGAGATCATTGATATCCCCAAGCGATCAAAAAGCGGTAAGAACTCAGCCGACATCAGGCTTGTTGTTGACGCTATGGATCTCTGTTACAACAAGGAACACATTGATACGTTCGCTATCCTTTCCGGGGACAGTGATTTCTCACCGCTGGTCTCAAAGCTCAAAGAAAACGGTAAACACGTAATTGGTTTCGCCACAAAGGACGCGGCATCAAGTCTTCTGGTCGAGAACTGTGACGAGTTCTCGTTCTATGAGGAGTTGACTGAAGGCGTAACGAAGCCTCCTCAACTTTCAACCAGGATTCCCAAGGACAAGCGGCCCGCATATCAGCTGCTGATCGATTCGGTCCTTGCATTGATGCGAGGAAATGCTGATGTGATGCACTCCTCTCTCATCAAGCAGACAATGAAGCGGAAAAACCCTGCTTTCAGTGAGTCGCGTTATGGCTTTCGTACTTTCTCCGACCTCTTGGAGGGTGCCGAGAAGCTCAGCTTGATTGGGTTAAGAGAGGATGCCCGTAGTGGGACTTACGTGGTGACCGGATTCGGCAAGGCTTCTCGCTAGCCCTCAAAGCCGGCTTCACTGGTTAATCGAAACGGTACTGAGCTCTCCCAACGGGGGCTTCTCACCAAACATACTGGATAAGCGACGTAGTTATGGCATCGATTGCAGAAGATGTGCAGCTTAAGAAGATCACATTTCCGGTTCGGGTCGGTTTTCACCGGAAGGTGAAGCAGAGGGCCAACGACTATTTTCAGGAAAAGGGACTCGCCAAAACCGGGAATTGGCGCATGTTTTTGAAAACCGGCATCATCCTCGTATGGTTTGTGGTTTCATATACGCTGTTGGTCTTCTTCTCGACAACGCTCTTGATGGCCGTCTTGAGTGCCTTTGCTCTTGCTCAAGCCTTCGTGCTAGTCGGTTTCAATATCATGCACGACGGAGCCCACGGCAGCTATTCTCAGAACAAGAAGATCAACTGGCTTGCGGGTTTCACGATGGACGTGATCGGGGGAAGCCAGTTGCTATGGCGTCAGAAGCACAATATCCTTCACCACACGTACACTAATATCGATGGATGGGATGAGGATATTGCAACCCACGGGGTGCTTCGTCTAAGCCCAAAGCAAAAATGGCGGCCCTGGCATCGCCTTCAACACCTTTATGCCTTCCCCGTGTATAGTTTGCTGACGCTGTCGTGGATGGCTTTCGGGGATTTTCAGAAGTTCTTTTCGGGTCGCGTCCAGGGCTACAAGTTACGGAAGCCTTCGGCTGCAGAAACCTTCCTGTTTATCTTAACCAAAATACTCTATGTAGGGTATATGCTCGTCATACCGCTTCTCTTTCATCCGGTGCTTTATGTTGTCATTGCATTCGTGGCGATTCATCTGATTCTCGGCTTCACGCTTTCGATAGTGTTTCAGTTGGCACACACGGTGGAGGGCAACACTTTCCCAGAGCCGAACCCAGAAGACAGCTCAATCGAAAACGAGTGGGCCATCCATGAAGTGGAAACGACGGCTGATTTTGCACCTCGAAACAAGTTGGCAACCTTGTATCTGGGCGGTTTGAACTTCCAGATCGAGCATCACCTGTTTACCAGAACTTGCCACATTCACTATTCGGCTTTAAGCGAACTGGTTGATCGGACGTGTCAAGAGTATGGCGTGCCTTATGCGTGTTTCCCGAGTATCCGCTCGGCTGTTGCGTCCCACTATCGGTTCTTGAAAAGAATGGGCCGCCGGGTTGAGGCGAGCAGTGCAGTAATGGGATAGGGCGCCGGGGATCTCCGGGAATCGGGTCCTCGGGTCGCGTAGTCTGTCACTCCTCTACACCCTTAGTGACCTTGGCGGGCTCCGCGTGAAACCAATTCGTCTTACGCAAAGAACCCAAACACGGAGAGAGAGGGTTGGGTTTTCGGCTCTCGATAGAGCCGGTCAGTGGATGCTGTGATGTGCCCGGATTAAAGAGACTATTCCAACCAGGTCCTTAACTGCGCCTCGAGATCATCCTGGGTGTAATGCTCACCCACATCAAGATTTCGGGCCTGCATAAAAAAGGTCGGTTCCGGGGGGGAATCGCCCCAGGTTATGTAGGGCTTGTAAAACACAAAAATGTCCCAAGCCTGATTCTCAGGGATTTTCAACTGTTTCGCATAAGTCCGCGATCCGAACTTCCAGAGATCCCAGAAATGGTTAACTCGCTTATCTGACAGGTAAACGGAGGCGCGATGCGCGGTACTTTGAGTGTCCCCCCGCATAAAGGGAGACCAAAGCATGAGAACGTCCACCCGTCCATCCGAGAGCTTAGCGAGTATCTCCTGAACTTCGGAGGCCCTCCGAAGACAGTGCGGTCAAGTGGGCGACAGAATCACGACGAGACGCGATTTGTGGGCACTGGAATTAAACTCCTCCTTGAGAGCCTTGGCATCAAACGAAAGCGCCGTCATCTCAGGATCTGCAGCATATGCAGGTACGGTCAGTAGTATCAATGCGATCCAGGACCAAACTTTCACCTTGATTAAAAAGCATACTGAATCACGAAACCTCTGTGCAAGCCGATTGAACAGTGTGAGGGCTCAAGCTACAAGCCAAAGGCCCTTGGCGAACGATCCCACCAGCCCATTTGACATTTGACATTCGTCATTTCCACAGGTTACGGATATCCGTGAAAGACGCTTCCACCGAACGTTGTAATATAGATGGCTTCTGGATCATTCACATCAACGATGGGTCGGTGACCCCAACGGAAATCATAACCCTCTATCGGTCTCCAACTGTGGCCATAATCATCGCTACGGTAAGCACTGTTGTGGAAGGTGACCAGATAGACACGGCCCGGATGACGGTGATCGGGGGTGGCAGCGTATACGTAGGCCGACGGGTCAAACGTCGAAACCCAGGTTTCTCCGGTATCCTCAGAAACAAAGAGACCACCCTCCGCCTCGAGAAGCGTGCGAGAGTCCTCAAACCTCCCAAAGTCACCTTTCATCATACTTGCCCAGCAGGCCAGATAGAGGCGGGAAGGATTATTCGGATCAATTGAAATCGAGTTCGGAAACCGTGCCTTTTCTGGAAGATCGACTTTTTGCCAGGATTCCGCTCCGTCCGAGGATCTGTAGACTCTCCCGTCTAGCAGATCCGGCAAAGCCTCGTCTCCAACAAACTGCGTGTTGTGGGTAATCACGACGTAGAGTGCTCCATCCTTGGACAAGGTGATCTCCCATGCGTTGAGGTTCACGCCCAACCCACTGTTTTTCTGGGCCCACGTCTTACCGTCGTCGGTTGATTTGAAAACTCCCTGTCCATACACAGCGGCATACAGCGTTCTCTGCCCCACGGCTGAGTTAGGATCCAGTGCCAATCCAGTTGCAGGTGAATTCGCCGGCAGTCCATCGCTCGAAACGGTCCACTGTCGGCCTCCATCGATCGATAGGCACACTCCTCCAACCGCCCTCAGTCTCCACCGCGGATCACGGATCATCTTCAATTTCGGGATGTCGTGCCACGAGGACCATACCGACCAGAGCTTGCCCTCGGTATCCGGATCGAACTGGACCCAGTAGCAAGTATTGTCCCATTCGGGAGGAACGCCCTTAACTGATCTATGCCACGTCTTTCCCCGGTCGAAAGAGTGGTGGTAACCAATATCGGTGTAACTGATCACCAAGTGGTCGGGGTCAAATGGATCGAAGTGAACACCATAGGTCGTCGTGACATCGAGCCCTCGGCTGCGAATCGAACTGTCGGGCAGGGTTTCACTATAAAGCGCATTCCACGAGTCTCCACCGTCAACCGTCTTCATCACACGGTACCAATCGGTGAAGATGGCAATGTCCGGGTCCTGAGGGAAAACCTCAACATTAAGCATGGCGATGAACTCACCCGCGAAGGCTTCCCTTACCCACGAGTCGTTTACGTTTTCGGCCTTCCAGCCGTCGCGGACAGTGTAATCCGGCGAGCCTCCCCCTGCCCGGTAAACCCAACGCCAGTTCTTCCCCGCATCGTCGGTACGGAGTATTCCATACCAGAGTCCAAGTTGACCACGGGCATTCCTCTCGAAAGCGCGGTCACAGACCAGATACGCTGTCCGACCATTCTGATGAGAGGTAGCAATATGATTAAAGGAAGCGGACCTCGGGTTCTCCATCTTCTCTGACTCTGAAGGAGGGACCGGGTTGACCTTATCCCAACTCTGCCCAAAGTCCGAGCTTGTGAACACAGAGCCTGGATCACCGCCTTGTCTCGAGGTGCGTCGGATTGCCCAAAGTCGCACACGGTTGAGCTCGGGATCCAATCCAGCATCAACCCAGGAAACTGGTGTCACCTGAGCTTCAAGTGCTTCTTCCTGGGCTTCCAGTTGATCGCTCTCAAGATCCAGGACAGCGTAAGAATTCCGAGTGAAAATGAAAGCACGAGAGAGGTCTTCGGGTTGAGAAACGAATCGGAGAATCGGGTGTTCCATTCTGACCGTGAGATTCCAGCTCCGCCCTTCGTCATTCGAACTGTAGACACCGAAGATCGGTCCCTCCGGCGAGCGCGAATTAATTCCAACCACGAGGTGCGAGGACTCAGAAGGATCAACCAGAATACTCCTGATTGAACCAGCTCCAACCGGAAAATTATCCTCCGACACATAATAGGTTGACGCATGATCATTGATATTTCGAACTTCCGAAACCGAGTCTGGATCAGGGAAAAGCAGCTTCCAAGTCTTCCCACCGTCCGTTGAGCCGTGTAATCCGGCTGCTCCAACATAGAGACGGCTGGAATCGGATGGATCAATCGCAAAAGCTTGAGCTCCACCCGGGAAGTTCAGTAACTTCCAGGACTGCCCCCCGTCTCGGGTTAGATAAGCCCCACTCATGTCGCACCGAATAAGAACGGTTTCAGGGTCTGATGGGTCGAAGGTCGGTATGAATGTGGACCCACCACCCCCGGGGCCAATGGTCTCCCAGGCCGTGCCCTTGGGCTGAGGCTCCACAACTTCGTTACTCGTACCGGAGCATGCGGCGAGACAAAACACGATCAAAAGGCTTATGCGCCCCAATCGAGTTCTGTGAACGGATGAACTTATGTCGAGATCTTGTTGCATGGTCAAGGTTGTTCTCCCGACGAGGATTCTAGATCGGGACTGACCACGGATCAACAAACGGATTCGGCATTCGGAACAATAAGGGCAAGGAGCCAGCTAGCCTTCTCGCCTCCTCTGCTGAAACCTGAATCCTGCTGCGTGACCTTGATTTCCCGCACTTTGGACTGGATGAAGGCCGCGGTGACTGGTAATCTTCACCCATTGTTGTTAAGACAATCTTAATTCAGCGAGCCAACTGGAGCCGGGTAATGAAAAAACAAATCAGTCGAAGAACTTTTGTAGGCGGTGCGGCCGCGGCAGCGACAATCGCCAAACCTTTGGTAACCGCCAAGTCCTACAGCCGCATCGTTGGAGCCAATGATCGAATCAATATCGGATTCCTCGGATGTGGAGGCCGGAGTCGCGGACATCGCCGGATGGTCGAGCTGTCGTACAAGGATAAGAATCTCGGCGTTGTGGCGGTCTGCGATCTCTGGTCAGTTAACCGGGCCCGTGCAGCAGAGGACTGCAAAAAGAAGTTCAATGCTGATGTCAGGCAGTTTCAATATTCCGAAGAAATGCTGTCGATGCCTGAGCTTGACGCTGTGATGATCGCAACAGGGGACCACCAGCATGGTCTTCTCCTGGCCGAAACGGTGGAAGCCGGCAAGGATTGCTACGTCGAGAAACCGATGGCACTGTATGTTGAAGAGGCAAAGTTCGCCCGGCGAGCAGTCCTGAACTCCAACCAGGTAGTACAAAATGGCTCACAATGGTTGAGCGATCCCTATTACATCAAGCTGCGAGAGATCGTTCGCTCGGGAAAGATCGGCCAAGTCACAAAGATCGAGCAGGTCTGGAACGATAACAATCATCGCTGGCACGGTCCAGACGATCCGGACGTCGCCGCGATGCGAGAGGGAGACACAGACTGGAATCGCTGGCTCCTGGACAAGCCGTACCGTCCATTCAATCCATGGACCTATTTTGAATTCCGCATCTTCCGCGATTTCTCAGGCGGAATCACGAGCCAGTGGCTCAGCCACGGCATCGGACTGGTTCACTTCTTCACGGACACCGCAATTCCTGATTCCATGGTTGCCAACGGAGGAATTTTTGGGTGGCCTGATATCCGTCAGAATCCTGATACGCTTTCATGTCTGGCCACCTACGATGATTCTCACTTCCTTTATTCCTTCTCTTCGAGCTATGCCAACCGGTTTGGTGACTACAACTGCATTCGAGGAAAAGAAGCCACGCTCTATGGCCAGGGCGGGGAAGGTACCCCGCGCTGGTTTTTGATTCCTGAGGTGCCGGGGGATGGCCTCCACTTCTACGGAGGCTTCGAGGAGGCAGTGAAAAAGGGTGCCGCTGAAGTGATTACGGTGGAAGGGAATGATGAGCTGCCCCCCACCTCCCAAAGTGACGATAGCAAGCCCCATCTGGACGATTGGATCGACTGCATGCGGGACCGGAATCCAATGACGGCCGGTAACATTCATACGGGCTTTTGGCATTCCGTGGGTGCAGCCATGGCCACTGCGGCTTACCGTGAAGGAAAGAAGTTGTACTGGGATCGGCAGAAGGAAGAAATCGTCGATCAGCCTGTCCTGACTTGAGTTAGAAGTTTGGCAACCTCCATTTTCCACAGTAGTCGCCGGAATAATGTATCCTCTTTCGAAGGTCAGGCCTGAATCGATTCGCTGGAGCTGGCTGCTTGTAAGTGTTGAAGTGGATGAGCAAAGATAGAATTGTCGCACTGCTATTGATCATTTGTGTTCTCCTGTTACCCCTCCTGATGGCAGAGGGACCCTTCACTCATAACGACTCCATGGGCCAGGGACCTTTCGCAAGAATGTCCATGCTGTATGAGAGGACGTTCCTGCGGGTGGACGTGATGACACTTGAGATCTTTTTTGGCCCTGACGAGGCCAGTCAGATTGAGCGACTAGCGGCTGGAACCGAGTTGACACCCGCCTTAGCTGACTCCATTGCGGATATCGCCCTTCAAGCTCAGAACGCTGAGATTCATGTGCAGTTCAAGAGGGACGTCAGCAAGAACAAGTTTCTGAAGGGAGCCCGCAAGAACGCTGGACGAGCCCTCAAGGCGGGACTCATTGAGCAGGCATTCTATGATGAGATCTGCCGCCAACTCCCAATCTGGTACTCCTTCATGAACGGTCGTGGAATCCTGGAAGGTGACGAAATGTTCCACCAGATCAAAGGTGACGCCCTTCGATCGGTGTATCGTGGGACAGATGGGAAGATCTTGATGGATCAGACACAATTTGGAGAAGAGCGACGACGCGCCGTGCTGGGCTCCTACCTGGTACAGAAATCCGATTTTAGACAGGGTCTGATCGAGTCCCTGTTCGCGTACTAGGGCCTTCTCCTGAATGAAAAGCCTTTCCAGAGAGCTGCATCCCCTCCACCGAACCAGGGAACCTCAACTCACAACCAGAATCGGCTGGCTAAGGTGAGGAGAGCAAGGTTTAAATTGAAAGGCTCGTTTCAATAGTGAAGGTCCTCCGAACACACATGCTCGAGAAAACCGCTTCGACCGTGTTGATCGTATGTCTCCTGATCCTGCACGTCTCCTGGGGGAGAACAGGGCAGCAGGAAAGAGATGAAACGAGCTATCCGGAGCTTGAGTTCGTTCTTGAACAGGTCCGGAAGAACCTGAACAGCGACCGCATGCTGCTCAGCAACTACACCTATAACGAGGTTGAAACAGTCAGGTTCCTCGATAAAGACAGCACAGTGAAGAGGATCAAAGAAAAGCGTTACGAGGTCTTCCCTTCCTTCGACGAGGAATTGCTCTACCGGAAGCTGGTTGAAGAAAACGGCGAACTCGTTTCGAAGAAAGATCTGGAGAAGCAGGACCGAAAGTACCGGAAGCGTGTAGAGAAATGGGAGAAGAAGGCGCGTAAGAAGGGAATCTCCGACGAGGAAGCAAGACGGCTCAGGGAGGAAGAAGAAGGCGAAAAGGAACAGAGAGCTGTTGACGACGTATTCCGCCTGTATGAGTTTGAACTTCTTGGGCGAGGATCGGTGGGAGAATATTCCACCTACTTGATAGGCTTCTCTCCTCGCCCCGATTACAAGCCCAGGGTTAAAGAGGTAAAGCTACTCAAGAAGATCTCAGGGAAAGCCTGGGTCAGCGATGAGGATTTCCAATTGGTGAGGATAGAGGCCGATCTGATTGAGAATGCGTCCTTTGGACTTGGGATCTTGGCCAAGCTGCACAAAGGAGCCACCATGAGCTTCCAGCGTCGCAAAGTAAACGGTGAGGTATGGCTCCCAGCTGTAGCCCATTTTTCCGGCAAGGGCAGGTTCCTGCTATTCAAGGGTTTCCGAGTGGAGTTGACAAGTGAGTACTCTGACTACAAACGATTCAGCGTTTCCAGCTCAATCACGTTCTCAGAGCCACCTCAAGAAGAACTCAAATAACTCTGCTACGCGATCCATACCCCGATTCACACAGAGAATGAGTCTGCACGGCCGTTGATAGCCTGTTTTGGACTCCACACACTCCCACTCCCGCAAGGGAATCACGGCATTGTCTGCAACGATCCACTGCGGTTATCCAACCTGCCGGGTACGAAAGCCCCGAGTATCCGCGATTTGTACGGTTGGCATACGTCTTGCTTATTAGGCAGCCGCTAAAGGAGAATTTCTTATGGAAGCAATAACTGTAGAGAAGCATAAACGTGAATTAAAGAGCATATTGACCTCGGCCGAGGCCGCCGCTCTTAAGTGGTTTGCGGCGCGGATGCCAAGTTGGGTGAACTCTGACCATCTGACCTTACTTGGCCTTGCAGGTATGGCACTGGCAGGTGTCTTTTACTACCTCAGCCAGTGGAATCCCCTGCTGCTTCACGTGGTCAATCTATGGATTGTCGTTAATTGGTTTGGCGATAGTCTGGACGGAACTTTGGCACGCTACCGGAACCGCCTCCGACCACGTTACGGCTACTACGTAGATCACATCCTCGATAACTACGGTGTGCTCTTCTTGACGGCTGGAATGGCCTTTAGTGGCTTTATATCTCCCTGGGTGGCCGCAGCAGTCCTGATTTCCTACCTCCTTTTGAACATCAATATATACCTGGCGACTTCGGCGGTAGGAGTCTTCAAGATCTCCTTCGGGATTCTTGGCCCGACTGAACTGAGAGCCCTCCTAATGGTAGGCAATCTGATTCTGATCAGTCGGCCCACGGTCGAGATCTTTGGGAGACAAATGCTGTTCTTTGACGTAGGCGGAATCGTGGCAGCCGGCTCGATGTTTGTCATTCTGATCATCTCGACAATCCTGAACACGAGGAAGCTTTACTGCCTTGAACGACTGTAGCCGGCAGCTGTTTGAGGCGAATAGATAACGCCTGCCCTCTCTACCCGAACTCCTCAAAAGCTGGGTAGAGGGTGCAGGCATCACGGTCTGAGAATGCGTCTTACACAAATCGAGATTGGAATACGGGCGGTGCAGCCCATTCTTGCCGTTCTCAGTCGGACTAAGGACATCTTATTGAACCAGGCCTTGGTACCCTATGTGCAAAAGAAAGGTTCACCGGGTATGCGAAAACTACCTTTGGTAGTCGCAGCACTCTTTTTGTTAAGTACTGCTACTGCCGCAAAGCTTAAGGATCAAACGCGCAGCGAGTTTGAAGAGTACGTTGCTTCAGCGGAAGCATCCATGGATAGAGCGATCAAAGGGGAACAGCCTTACCTCTGGGTCGACAGCCTGCCAGGCGAACGCGCGCGACTCAGAGACGGGAATATACTTATTGACAGGGTAGGGACAGAGAAGAGCATCAAGATTAAAGATGGCCTCATCCATGACTGGATCGGTGCGGTGTTCATCCCGGCAACCCTTGATGAAGTCATGAAAATGCTCAAGGATTACGACCACCACGACGAGATATACCCGGAGGTCATTGATTCTAAGCTGTTGGAGATGAACGGCAACCAGTTGCGCGGATTCCTCCGGTTGAAGAAGAAGCAGATCATTACGGTCATCCTCAACACTGAGCACGAGGTCACATATTACCAAGTGGACAAAGACCGTTGGCACTCTCGTTCTTACACTACACGAATCAGTGAGGTCGCTAATGCCGGCAAGCCTTCTGAATACGAACTCCCAGATGGCGAAGGCCAGGGGTTCATGTGGGAACTCTACGCTTACTGGCGATTCGAAAAGGTTGAAGGCGGAGTTTTTGCTGAGTGCCGGACCATTTCCTTGAGCCGGAAGATCCCGTTTGGGCTAGGGTTCCTTATTTCGCCGTTCGTTGACGGGTTGCCAAGAGAATCACTGTTTGGAGTTTTGACGGCCACTCGAAACGCCGTCAAGAATAACCAGATAAACGTCAGCCGAAGAAGCTCCGCTGACTACGGGTCGTAGATCCGGCATCGACGATTTGCGCACGACATCGTACAACAGTCATTCGCCGTTGGCTTGGATCTTGTCCCTGAAGAGCTGCATGAGAGACATCTTTTCGTCATGCGGCAAAAATGATGATCGGATACCTTGGAGAATAATCCGGTGCAGATCATCCTCCTGCAACTCAAAGGCATCGACCGCTTTCTTGTACTCTGTTCCGAGATCGACTTCGAACAGGCCAGGATCATCGGTGTTGAGTGTTACGGGTACTCCTCTCTCAAACAACAACGGGAAGGGATGCTCAGAAATGAGCGGCCAAGCTTTGGTCTTCGCATTACTGGTCAAGCAAATATCCAGACCGATGGCATGGTCACGCAGGTATCCCATCAGTTTGGAGTCTCGAGACGCCTGAATCCCATGTCCAATACGATTTGCGCCCAGTATCTGTAAAGCATCCCAGATTTCGGAAGGCTCACCAATCTCTCCAGCATGAACATGAACAAACAGCTCGTGAGCTCGCACCCAGTTAAAGACCTCTTCATACTCACTAAGTGGAACGGCTTTCTCGTCACCACCGAGCCCAACCCCAACCACCCCCTGGGCACGTGACTGCCACGCCAATTCCGCCGTTCTCTCTGCGACTTCTCTTCCGAACTGGCGAACGCAATCCAGAATCCATCGGATACGAACGCCACGGGATTCCTCGAGCTTCGCTGATTCCTCGAGGATAGCCCCAAGGATCTCAGCACCATCCCTCCCAAATTTCCAGGGAATCGAAGGCGTGAAAATAACTTCAGCGTAGAGAATGTTCTCACGCTGGAAATACCGCCCAAGGTCTCTCAGCGTATCTAGGTAGTCTTCCGCGGACTGAAGATGCCGGCAAACAAGCTTATAAGTCTCCAAAAAATCGTAGAAATCTCTATACTCAAAAAACTCCTCCCGAATCTGTTCGGGATTCATTCCTGCCAGCTCCGTCTTGTGCTTCTTTCCCAGTCGCAGCAGCGCCTCCGGCGTAACTGAGCCCTCCAAGTGAATATGGATTTCAGCTTTGGGCAGGCGTTGTATGTAAGCCTCAGTGATCTTCTTCATAGCGAAGGTGGGGCTCAACCTAGCAACTGAAGCTCCTTCAGATAGTCGATGGTCGATTCGGAGATGAAATTCTCGTAAGTCTTCAGTTCTTTGTCAGCCGGGGTTCTCTTCCGCATTTCGTCCCAGCACATTGGCGAAACAAAGATCAGGTCGGCCTCGTCGATGATCTTCTCAACCAGATCTTCACGATCAATTGGAGCGATCCAGAATTTCTTCGTCGTGGTTGGATGATACAGATTCATGAAGATATCCCATGAGGCATGCATTGTTCGCTCATCCTGAATGACTATGGCGATGTTCTTATGGCGTGCTGCCTCAAGTATCTCGGTATAGATATCGTGACTCGGCTTGATCTCTAAGACTTCCCGGTCAAACTGCGTGGCCAACTCTCCGACCTCCTCCATATGCCAACTCGTCGTGAGGAGATAATCCGAATCCGCGAGGACTCGACTCTGTTCAGCGTCAGGCTCACTCAGAGGTACGGCGTAGACCTCAGCTCCGGTTCGCATCCTGAGTTCGCGAGAGAAGATATATGCCTCTTCCTCATGGTCGACGACTGCGAGCCGCAGCTTTCGGGTGATTGTACCGGTTGACTAAGCGGTGAAAAGGTGCCCAAACTTCTCAGAGGAGAGCCCCAATCCTTTCGCCTTTTCAGAAACCTCTCCAAGTAACCGAAAGATCGCTCTCCTCCGCATTTGCCGATAGGTATCTCGTCCAGTCCTCTTCTTCAAAAACGCACCGCTACCTCGAACAAGCTCAAGGTAACTTTCCTCGGCCAGTTTGAGGTAGATCCGCCGAATCGTCTTATAGTTGACTCCCAGATCTTCCGAAAGCTCACGAATTGAGGGCAGGCGTTCCCCCTCCTTTATTTTTCCGCAATAGATAGCCGAGAGAAGCTGACCTTTAATCTGATCGTAAAAGTTCAGCTTGACCCTCTTGTCGAGGTGGAACCTAATCATTGTGGTCAATCTTGGTCAGGCCATCCATGTAAGGGCGCAAAGCCTCGGGAATCACAACACTTCCATCAGCCTGTTGATAATTCTCGACGATTGCAACCCAAGTGCGCCCTACCGCCAGCGCCGAGCCATTCAGTGTGTGCACTAATCGGGTCTTCTTACTATCGACAGGTTTGTATCTGATGTTAGCACGACGAGCCTGAAAGTCTTCAAAATTACTGCAGGAAGAGATTTCCCGATAGGTATCCTGGCTTGGGACCCAGACTTCGATATCGTAGGTTTTCGCCGAGGTGAAACTCATGTCCCCGGTTGAAAGGGTCACAACCCGATAAGGCAACTCGAGCCGCTTGAGGATCTCCTCCGCATTACTCGTCAACTTCTCGAGCTCCTCGAAAGAAGTCTCCGGGGTAGTGAACTTCACCAACTCAACCTTGTTGAATTGATGTTGCCGTATCAGGCCTCGCGTGTCCTTCCCGTGGGCCCCTGCCTCACTTCTGAAGCATGGAGTGTAGGCCGTGAAATAGACGGGAAGGTCTTCTTCGCGCAAGATCTCGTCTGCGAAGATGTTCGTGACGGGGACTTCTGCCGTCGGAATGAGATAGTAGTCGGTGTCCTGCACCTTGAACAGGTCCGCCTCGAACTTGGGCAGGTTGCCGGTTCCGAAGAAACTCTGACTATTCGCCATGAACGGAGGTAGCACCTCAACGTACCCATGTTCCCTGGTGTGAACGTCCAGCATGAAGTTGGCAAGTGCTCGTTCAAGACGAGCTCCCAACCCAAGATAGTTCATGAATCGTGCCCCGGCAATCTTCGCTGCCCTCTTTGGGTCCAGGATCGAAAGTCCGGTCCCGATGTCAACGTGATCCTTCACCGGGAAATTAAAGGTTGGAACCGAGCCAACCAACCTATCTACTCGGTTTGCAGTCTCGTCGGGTCCTACGGGCACACTTGCGTCCGGAATGTTGGGGATGTCCGCCAGAAGATCTCGCATCCGAGTTTCCAGCTCCGCCAGCCTCTCGTCCAGTTCCTTGATCCGCCGGGAAACATCCTTCATCGCGGTGATCTTCGCTCCGGCGTCATCCCCTTCTCTCTTAAGGCGCGCTATCTCACCACTCGTCTGGTTCCTTAGGGCTCGCAGGTTCTCGGCATCAATCCGCGCGGATCGTTCTTCTTCGTCCAGGGCTACGAACCGTCCGCGATCAAAAGTGAAGCCCTTTCGCCCGAGTTGCTCCTCAACAAAGTCAAGGTTCTCTCGAATTAACAATCTACTCAGCATTCCGGTCCTCCACGCGGCCCGAGCACATGCTACTCATCATTCAAGCGCAATTACCTTCAGTTTTTCGCTACCAGTTCTGACCACCGGCCGGCGGTGATCCATAGAAAAACCGGAGTGTTCTCGTACTTTAAGAACGGCACAAATGCTGCGAACCGAGCTTCTCAAGTTTCCGGAACTGATCATAACACGCGTACTGCACCAGGAAGCGCCAACTTGACAACCTGGAGGTCGAATCTTATATTCCGAGGACTGGATAAGATTTTCGGTGGTGGAGTAATGTATGCCCCTGTACGAGTATTGTTGTGCTGACTGTAATAAGTCGCTTGAGGTAATTCAGAAATTTTCGGATTCTGACCTTGTGGACTGTCCGGAATGCGGAGGACGTTTGGAGAAGGTTCTTTCCGCTCCCGCAATCCGATTTAAGGGTTCCGGCTGGTATGTAAATGACTACGCTAAAAAGAACTCAGGCGGTTTGTCCAAAGCAAAATCGGAGAAACCCGCCGAAAAGTCATCCAAATCGGAGTCCAAGAGCAGTTCGGAAAGCAGCTCGAAAGTAGCTTAGCTGAAATCAGTGAAAGTCCTGGTAGTCGGCTCAGGTGGCCGCGAACACACGCTTGCCTGGAAATTGAAGCAGAGTCCTCATGTCGAGGAAGTCTATTGCGCTCCCGGCAACGCTGGAACTGCACTTCTCGGTAAGAACGTTTCCCTTAAGGATACTGATATAGCCGGCCTGGCCGACTTCGTTCGTTCTGCGGAAATTGGACTCACGATGGTGGGGCCTGAAGCTCCTCTGGTAGCCGGGATTGTAGAGGAGTTTCGCGGACAGGGCCTCAGGGTTGTAGGACCGACAAAGGGAGCCGGTCAGCTCGAGGGCAGCAAGGTCTTCACCAAGCGGTTTCTTAAGCGACACA
>JAUWTT010000550.1 GCA_030614585.1 Acidobacteriota bacterium | reverse complement strand
GGTTGCCGAAGGATCATACGGTCGTGCCCACGGGAGATCTTCAGCTGGCTAACCTCAATGAAGTGCCCCTTCAGACGGTAGGAGGCCACCCACCCGATTGCCAGTATCGATTGCTCATGGGCGATACCGAAAGTGAAAGAGACAGGCTGGCCTCCGCCCACATTCTTACCAGCCTGTTCATGATGGAGTTTACTCCAGGAGGCACCAATTTCCCTCACCACCATGAACGGGAGGAAGAGATTTACTTTGTGCTATCGGGTGAAGGAGAAATGGTCGCAGGCGGAGGTATCACGGGTGTCGAAGGGCGCCATCCAGCAAAGGCGGGAGATGCTTACTTCTTCCGCTTGAACTGTACTGCCGGGTTCTATGCCTCTAAAGATCCGTCATCGGAGAAGGCCCGCATTCTTGCGGCCCGGTCCCTGTTCCCGCGGATGAAGTAGCTGCGAAGCCGACAGGTCTAACAGGAGGTGGAAAGCAATGAGTTCCAAGCGGCCTTCCGGTCTAAGTCGTCGAGAGTTGCTGAAGATTTCCTCCGGAGTAGCGATCGGATCCGGGTTTACGCTGGCGAGTGAGGCATCTCGAGCAAAATCAGGCAGTTCTATCAGCTTCAACAGGAACTCCGCTCCGAGTGATTTGCACATCACCGACATGCGTGCCTGCACGGTTGCCGCAAACTACGACTACCCGATCATCCGGATCGATACGAATCAAGGGGTATACGGGTTGGGGGAAGTTCGTGACGCCGGCGTCAAAGGTATTGCGCTGATCCTGAAGGCACATATTCTCGGCAAGAACCCGCTGGAAATTCGAGAGGTACTGAGAACCGTTCGACCTTTTGCCGGGCAGGGGCGAATGGGCGGCGGATACAGTGCGGTCGATATGGCTTTGCACGACATTGCCGGCAAGGTGTATGGAGTGCCTGCGTGGCGTCTAATCGGCCAGAAGTATCGGGACCGAATCCGGATTTACTGTGACACGACAGGCCATACGAATCCGAAGGTTTTTGGGGAGCGCATGCTCAAACGCAAGAAGATGGGATTTACGTTCTTCAAAATGGACCTGTACACCAGCCTGGTGAAAGATCGGCCCGGAGCCATTCATGACAATGGCGCGGCTACGGAGAAGGGGCTTGGCTATCTGTGTGAATTCATCGCGGCTGTGCGCGACGCAATCGGTTGGGATGCGCCCCTGAGCGCCGACCATTTTGGACGATTGTCGGTTAAGGACTGCATTCGGTACGCCAAGGCCTTCGAGCCTTATCAGTTGGCATGGGCGGAGGATTTCATCGATTGGAGAGACTGGCAGGGGTACAAAGAGATCCGGAATGCCACGACAACGCCAATTCTCACAGGGGAAGACACTTTTGGACTTGAAGAAGGTTTCAAGCCCCTTATCGATAACCGCGCAGTCGATGTGATCCACCCGGACCCGGAGACCTCGGGAGCTCTGATTGAAACCAAGCGAATTGCCGATTACGCAGACCAGCATGGCATCCCAACTGCGGTCCACTTCGCGGGTTCACCTGTGGGAAGTATGGCCAGTGTTCACATGGCCTCTACCATTCGGAATTTCGTGGCCATGGAGAATCACGCGGTGGATATGCCTTGGTGGGACGATTTGATCACTGGTCCTTCCAAGCCTATCATCCAGAATGGCTATATTCCGGTTCCAGACTCCCCCGGGCTGGGAGTCGAACTTAACGAAGATGTGGTCAAGGAACATCTCCGTTATCCGGGCTACTTCGAACCAACCCCGATGTACGATGACTTCATCGTCTCCGGTTATCGCCGTGTAGGTCCCTGGCCCCACTATGACGAGGATGGCAACTGGGTAAACAAGGTGACGTATTAGGATACTGTGTGGCAGAGAAGAGGTCTCTCCTTCTCATCAGGGAGGCTCCTCGAATCCCCCAGAACATCAAAGGGCAGCTGATAAAAACTACCTGCCATCAAGCTCAACGTCTTGACGCAACCGTGGAAGAAAGAGGAAGATTACTCCGGAACTGATAGACGCAGGTCAGGCCGGCGAACCTGTGGGGATGTTCGCGATGGGACCCAGTTCCTTCCTGACACTGTATCTCGCGGAAAGTAAGCAAGCATCAGCGCACGATGCATCGAGGGGATGAATAATCGGGATCTAGATCAAAGACCGGCTTGTCTTCCACTCATAATTAGGATATCGTCTATCCGCTATATAGGAGTTGTGTGCTAACCCAGACTACTGAACTGGCAATCAAGACATTGATTTTCCTTGCAGTGCAAGGTCAAGGGAAACCCCTGTCTCCGAGACGAATCGCTTTATCAATGGACTGCTCACCATCGTACCTGGCCAAAACCGTAGGGCATCTCGTGAGGACAGGAGTGCTTCGATCGATTCGGGGTTCTGCGGGTGGAGTACTCCTCGCAAAGGCTCCTCACGAAATCAGTCTGCTGGAAGTTGTTGAAGCATGCCAGGGACTTATCACGGCGCAGTACTGTAATGCGGCGGACGAAGTGACCAGCCTGTGTTCCTTTCATCTCGCCATGGCGGAATTGCACGAAGCTGTGACCGGGACTCTTACAGATTGGACGTTGGAGGACTTGCTTCGCTGTCCCGCCAGCCCTGGAGTTCCTGATCACGAATGCAAGATGCTTTTTACCGGGTGTGAAAACTATCGCGAAACTGCGGTTCAACTTAAGAAGGAGACCCAGAAAGCGCACTGATGTCAATGGCCGAATCCAACGAGACCGCGAAATTCAAGGGACAGTTCAGGGAGCTCACCTGGTACCGTGAGAACGTCCCGTGTATGCAGGCATGTCCGGTTCACACCGACTCAGGTCGATATGTCCAGTTGATTGCTGAAGACCGACTCGAAGAGGCGTTTCTGGTCGCCCGTTCACCGAATCCCCTGGCCTCAATTTGCGGACGAGTGTGCGCCGCTCCCTGTGAAGATGCCTGCCGCCGGGGCTGGATCGACGAAGCCGTGACAATACGTCCGCTGAAGCGTTTCGTGACTGAGCGTTACGGGGCGGAGTCGGCCAAACCCGACTCCTATCGCGCCATGCTCGACTATGCGCCAGGTGAAGGACGTCTTCCCGGTAACCAGCGGCCATGGAACATGTCTGAACTTGCCCGTTCATCCCGTGCTGATGAGGTCTCCGGAAGGAAAGTGGCCGTTGTCGGGAGCGGTCCCGCCGGCCTTGCCTGCGCCCATGATCTTGCCCTTCTCGGGCACGATGTTACCGTATTCGAAGCTCTGTCCGAGACCGGTGGGATGCTGCGTTACGGAATTCCAGAGTACCGTTTGCCGCGGGGCGTGATTGAGCGTGAAGTGGCTCTGATCGAGCGTCTTGGGGTGAAGTTCCGCACCGGCACTGCCTTGACTGCAGAGTACGGACTGCAACAACTGCGTGACCAGGGTTTCGAAGCCTTTTTTCTTTCGGTAGGCGCAATGCAGGGTCGTGAACTCAACATTCCTGGGGCGGACAAGGATG
>JAUWTT010000161.1 GCA_030614585.1 Acidobacteriota bacterium | reverse complement strand
GCGCTTTTGTGAGTCAGTGGTAAATCTTCTTGCCCCCCACCGTAACCGAAAACCGTTAACCGATTACCGATCACCGATTACCGGTTCGGCATTTGGTGCCCGCAATCCCCTATCCTCTTCTTTCCCCCAACCCCAATTCCGTAACGTAAAACTCACAATTACGGTCACTATGTGATCATCTGCACTCATAAAAGTGAAGTTTGTGATTGAATATGATCATAAATAGCGTAGAATGGAGCTGAAATGAAGTCGTCGTTGGCTGAGATTAGTGCGCGTCGAGATCGTCTGGCCTTGCTTCTGAAGAAGGAGGGCTATCTCTCCGTGGTTGATTTGGCCGGCCGGTTTCTTGTTTCGGAGGCCACGGTCCGCCGCGATCTTCGAGCCCTTGAGGAAGAGAACCTGATTACACGCACTTATGGCGGCGCGCTTTCTGAATACGACGCTCTGTTCATGCCGTTCTACCAACGTAATGAACAGAATCGGAAATCCAAAGAAAGAATCGCTCGGTTAGCACTCAAGCACGTACGGGCCGGGCAGAGTTTGTTTCTCGATGCGGGGTCAACCGTGTACGCCATTGCAGAACGGTTAGGGGATGCAGGGATAGAACCTCTCAAAGTGGTGACTAACAGTTTACCGGTTGCTGAAGCGTTGGCGTCGCGAGGATCGAGTGAAGTGCACCTGCTCGGGGGGTGCCTGCTTCCACATCAATTGGTGGTCGTAGGGGCGGGAGCCAGTCTCAGTCTCAGCTCCTGGAAATTCGATATGGCTTTCTTGAGTGCCGAGGCCATGGACGCGGAGGGACTCTGGAATTCGCAAGACGACATCAGTGATTTTCAGAGGCATCTCTGTGGACGATCCGGGCAGGCGGTCTTCTGTCTGGATGAGACTAAACTTGGCCGAAAAGCCCCGAGTTTCCTGATGGCCTGGGATGACGTTGACCGGTTGATCACCACCGCGGAGCCGGAGGACTGTGCCGGTCGGGGGCTGGTTTGGGGTGGGGAGAGTTGGGAGACTGCATGAGCGTCTCTGATAGGTGCTTTATCAATGTTCCGACAAGGAGAAGGTAATGGATCTGGCAAAAGTTGAAGGGACGGTTGTTTCGACGGTCAAGGCAGATCGGCTTCATGGATACAAACTTCTATTGGTGAATCTCTTGAAGCCCGACATCGCCCCGACCGGGGAGCATATCGTTGCGGTTGACACTGTCGGTTGCGGGGAAGGCGAGGTTGTGCTCATTGTGCGGGGCAGCTCGGCACGCCAGGCGGAAAAACTCGCCCATGTACCCACAGACGCCAGCATCGTAGCTATTGTCGATTCGGTTGTACACAAAGGGAAGATGGTCTTTGAAAAGGCTTCGAGTGGAATGGAGGCCTAATGTTTCTAGGTCGAATCGACGGTAACGTCTGGGCAACGATCAAGGACGAGAAGTTGAGCGGGATCAGGCTCTTCATCCTGCAGCCGATAGACGAGAACGAAGCTCCGCAAGGTGCTCCCCTGATCGCGGTGGACACGGTAGGGGTTCAGGAAGGGGATCTGGTTTATTGGGTCAATAGTACAGAAGCCGGTTTCATTCGTAACGATTTCGTGATTCCGAGTGAGTCTACGATAGTGGGTTTGGTGGATCGGCTAGACCTGGATGAATTCGTGCAGGATTCCGAGGCGAAGGCATAGCCAATGTTCATGTGTAGGGTTGTGGGAAGCGTAGTTTCTTTGGCAAAGCATCCGGCTTATGAGGGCTACAAGTTGTTAATCGTAAGGCGGACAGATCCTGAGGGAAAGCTCATTTCGGGCACGATGGTAGCAGTCGATGCTGTTGATGCCGGGGTCGGTGACTGGGTGCTGGTGACTGCAGGCGGTGGTTCGGCAGAGGACGTGCTCGGCTTTACTGAACTGGTGCCGATTCGAGAGGTCGTATCGGGAGTCATCGATCGCGTCAACACAGGCAGCAAGTAGATATGGACGCAGCAAATCTAGAAAGACTCATCAGAACAGTCACCGAAGAGGTGGTCAAAGTGCTTTCTGAGCGTGAAATCGCGGCTCCGGAACCAGGCCGGCGGGACCAGTGCTCAGACGGATCACGTGCACGCGACAACAGTTCCTCTGAGGCCGGAACATTTGATGGAAAACTGCTTTCAGAACAGCAGGTTGAGGCTTTTGCGCGTCAGGGTTACTGCCGGATTCTGCTGCGGGCGGATGCTCTGGTTACTCCTTTAGCCGGCGATTGTGCCCAGGAAAAAGGGATTGAGTTAGTACGCAGAGAGTCTGGTTTTACGCAAACCTGTGCATCCCGAGAGGCTTCTCCTTCCCGGAAGTTGGTACTGCTAGCCGTGAATACGAGTAGGAGTGAGCGGGACAGGGTGATCGAAGCGGCCCGCTCTTGTGGCTACGGTACCGAGATGGAACGACCCGCAGGTAGAACTTCTGAGGCGGTACGAGAAGCAGCGTTGAACTGTGCTCAGCAAGTGGCGAGCGGGCGGTTTGAACGCGCCGTGATCATTGACGAGAACGCTTTCTCTCTGGCGAGTTCGTTAGGGAAGCAGGCGGGTGTTCGAGTCTGCATCTGCTGGGATGTAGATTCGGCCGCCGCAGCGCGGAAAGAGTGCGACAGCAACCTGCTGGTACTCAGCAATCGGTTACTCGGAATGACCATGCTCAAGAGGATCGTCACTGCGTGGCTGAGTGAGTAGCACTAACGTCATGAGCATTCAAGATCAGGTCAAGAAAGCAGGTGTTGTCGGAGCGGGTGGAGCAGGTTTCCCCACTCATGTCAAGGTCGGTTCAAACGCCGAGTGGTTCCTTGCCAATGGTGCCGAGTGCGAACCGCTCCTGCATAAAGATTGCGAACTGATGATCCATTTCGCACCTCAGGTGATCGATGGCCTCGCCTTGGCTGCTCAATCGGTAGGCTCCTCCAAGATCGCTGTTGGAGTGAAAGCCAAGAATCGAAGGGCAATTGAAGCACTCAAGGAAGCAATTGGGAACCGTGACATCCAGATCTCCGAATTTGGAGACTTCTACCCATCGGGCGATGAATATGAAGTTGTCCATACGATAACCGGCCGGTTGATTCCGCCTGGCGGAATACCGCTCGACGTCGGAGTGGTCGTCAACAACGTCGAAACGTTGCTTAATATTGGGCAGGCTGTTCAAGGAGTCCCCGTCACAGAAACCTACCTGACTGTTGCCGGCCTCGTGAGGAACCCAAAAACGCTGAAGGTTCCAGTAGGAATGAGAGTTTCCGAGGTTCTGGAATTGGCAGGCGGTGCGACGATCGATGAGTACGCTGTCGTGGACAGTGGGTTGATGATGGGGAAGTTGGTCGCCGACCTCGAACAACCGGTGACGAAAACGACAGGTGGCCTGATTGTCCTGCCTGCCGGCCACACCCTGATCGAACGGTACAGCAAGCCACCGGAACAGATGGCTCGAATCGGAAAGTCGGCTTGTGACCAGTGCAGTTATTGTACGGAGCTTTGTCCCAGGTATCTCCTTGGGTATGACGTGCAGCCTCACGCGGTGATGAGGAGTCTTGGGTTTACCGCCAGTGGATCGGAATTGTGGAATCAGTACGCCCAACTCTGCTGCGGATGTGGAATCTGCACTCTATATGCCTGCCCGGAAGGGCTGTATCCCCGGGAGGCTTGCCTCGAAGGCATAGTGGACTTGAAAAAAGCGGGCAAGGGCAAGTGGAAAGGGGAATCGGAGGTCAAAGTGCATCCAATGAAGGAATTTCGGAGAGTGCCAATGAACCTTCTGGTCAAAAGGCTGGGAGTCGGGGAGTACGATGCCGGGGCGCCCTGGGATCCTGCTTCTGTGAGTCCTCACTCGGTTGACATCCCGCTGAGCCAGCATATGGGTTCTCCTGCCGCGCCTGTGGTGAAGGAAGGCGATTCTGTCGCGAAAGGGCAACTGGTTGCTGCGATAGAGGAAGAAAAGCTGGGCGCCGCGGTCCACGCCAGCATTTCCGGCATTGTTACAAAGATTCGCGGACACGTCCGCATCGAAGCGAAAGATATTTGAAATGAATGCAGTCGGGTTGATTGAACTGAGTAGCATCGCCTCCGGTTACGAGGTATCAGACGAGATGCTCAAGACGGCCGACGTGAAGTTGCTGGTGGCGCGAACTGTCTGTGCCGGCAAGTACATGGTGATCGTCGGCGGGGATGTTTCTGCTGTCCGTTCGAGCGTCGAGGCGGGTTTGAGGGTCTGGGAAACCGCGGTGATCGATTCCATGGTAATCGCAAACGTTGATCCGGGCGTGTTCCCAGCCATCGCCGGGACGAATAGCCCTGAGTCGAAGGGTGCTTTGGGAGTGCTCGAAGCCTTCTCTGTGTCTTCCCTGATTGAAGGCGCCGATGCCGCAGTCAAGACTGCTGATGTGAGCTTAATCGAGATCCGGTTGGCGATGGCTCTTGGAGGTAAGGCGTTTGTAACGATGACAGGAGAGGTGGCTGCTGTGCGGGCTGCAGTCGAGGCTGGAGCGGCAGTGATTGGAGAAAAAGGCCTCCTGGTAAACAAAGTCGTAATCCCGTCGCCTAGCCCCGAGTTATATCGAGAGGTGCTGTAAGGAAGATGAGCTTGAGAAGTAACTCCTGTAGCGGATGCGGGGCGTGTGAGGTGGAACTCGCTTCATATGGAAAGTACCCCGATATGGAGACTCTGGTCGAGTCGGTGGTAAGGGATGTCCTGAGTTCAGTGGCTCCCTCGACCAACGACCGGACCATACCGGTTGGAGTTTCCGCGCGACATATGCACATTACACAGGAGAATCTGGAACTAGTCTTCGGGCCGGGGTATCAGCTTACGAAACTGAGAGACTTGAACCAACCGGGTGAGTTTGCGGCAAATGAAACACTCACGGTTGTAGGTCCGAAGCGGCGGCTGTTCGAAAGCGTGCGAATTCTCGGTCCGGTCCGGTCCATTACTCAGGTGGAATTATCGTATACCGATGGGGTCTACCTCGGTTTGGATCTCCCTTATCGGTTGTCCGGGGACATCGCTGGGTCTGCTCCCCTTATCCTGATCGGACCCAAGGGTGTGCTCCACTTATCCGAAGGCGCGATTCGCGCTGCCCGGCACATCCATATCAACCCTCAGGACAGTCGACGTTTGGGAGTCGAGAATGGGCAGAAGGTAAGTGTACGTTCTGTTGGTCCGGCCAGTGTGACTTTCAACGAGGTGATAGTCCGCGAGGGCGCCAATCTGAATCTTGAGATGCACATCGACACAGATGAAGCTAACGCGTCGGGTCTGCGGTGTGGTGACCCTGTCGAGTTGGTGGAATAAGCAAAGAATGGGAAGGGACAGCAATGGCCGAAGTTGACACCGAATTAGTCAAGACGATTGTTGGTCGTGTTCTGTCTGAACTGGGTCAAAGGAATGAGCCCATCTCGGTAGATACAGGTCGCGACGGAGTTTTCGACCATCACGATGGGGTTTTTGACCATGTTGACCAGGCTGTCGAGGCTACTTCAAGGGCCCAGAGAATCTGGCATCGTCAACCTCTTGGCGAGAAGGCCCGGGTCATTGAAGCCCTGAGGCAGGCCATGCATGACCACGCGGATGAGTTTGCCAGGATGGCGTGTGAAGAAACCGGGATGGGCAGGGTTGAAGACAAGATCCTGAAGCACCACAATGCCGCCAATGCAACCCCTGGCCTTGAGGACTTAACTTCGAGATCCTGGTCTGGCGATCATGGTTTAACCGTTGAAGAGTATGCACCGTATGGGGTTGTTGCTGCGATCACGCCTTCAACTCACCCGGTCCCCGTGTTGTTGAATAGCATCATCATGATCATTGCCTCCGGCAACGGCGCGGTCTTTAACGTTCATCCGGCTGCCAAGAAGGTCTCAGCTTATGCGACGGGGATCTTCAATCGCGCGATTCGATCGGCGGGAGGCCCCGAGAACCTGGCGTCCATGGTGAAAGAGCCCACGATGGAAACAGTCGGCCGGCTTTTCAGCCATCAAGACATTCCGCTGATAGCAGCCACCGGGGGACCGGCCGTCGTTGAAGCGGCGTTCGCATCGGGGAAGAAGGTGATTGCGGCTGGACCCGGTAATCCGCCGGTGGTTGTCGACTCAACGGCCTGTCTGCGAAGTTCGGCACGGCACATCATCTTCGGCGCCGGTTTCGACAACAACATCCTCTGTATCGCCGAAAAAGAGACCTTCGTGGTCGAGGCTGTCTTCTCAGAGTTCATGGATGCCATGGCTCAGGAAGGGGCGGTCCGGTTGAACTCCTCCCAGATCGAAACTCTCTCCAGGAAGGCATTCTCGAGAATCTCGTCGGGGAAGTGGGCCGTCAATCGTGATTTTATCGGGAAGAATGCGTCTGTACTGGCATCGGCTGTTGGGCTGAAACTCTTGGACGAAGTCCGGCTCCTCTACGGGGAGGTTGATTTCGACCACCCGTTTGTCGAGGAAGAACAGATGATGCCGTTTATGCCCGTCGTGAAGACCAGGGACGTGAACGAGGCAATGCGTCTTGCCCTTGAAGCTGAACACCGATTCGGGCACACCGCGATGATTCATTCCAACGACCTGCAAGCGATTACAGAGTTCTGCAAAGTGATTGATACCGATATTGTAGTGGTCAATGGGCCAAGCCTTGCGGGCAATGGCCCACCTGCCGGAGAGGGCTATTTTTCTCATACGATCTCAAGCCCTACGGGCGAAGGGATTTGTACACCGAGGGATTTTGCCCGGATTCGGCGAATCTGTACTTACAACTCGCTTCGAATTGTATAGAGGCGAGCTCAAACTGTGTTCTGAACTTGTGACAAGGAGGATTAGGAAATGGCAAAAGAAGCGTTAGGTTTAATCGAAACACGAGGATTAGTAGGTGCTATCGAGGCTGCTGATGCAATGGTCAAAGCTGCTCAGGTAGACCTGCTTGGCAAAGAACAAGTTGGCGGAGGCTTGGTTACTGTCATGGTCAGAGGTGACGTTGGCGCGGTTAAAGCGGCCACGGATGCCGGGGCTGCGGCTGCTGAGAAGGTAGGGGAGTTGGTCTCTGTCCATGTTATTCCGAGACCCCACGTTGACGTCGAGGGTATTCTGCCGAAAGCAGCAAAATAAGGGAGTGTGAGCCATGAGTTCCAGTCTCTACTCTCTAAGACGGGACATCGTCGAGGCAGGTCGGCGGGTGTACAACCGAAACTTCGTGGCTTCAAATGACGGTAATATCAGTGCCCGTGTCGACAGACGGAGGGTCGTAATTACCCCAAGTGGAGTCAGTAAAGGTTTTCTGAAGCCGGATGATCTGATAGTCGTTGATTATGAGGGCAATGTTCTCGAGGGGAGAAAGAAGCCCTCGTCGGAGCTTTTCATGCACTTGCGCATCTTTAAGGATCGTCCCGATGTAAATGGCGTGGTGCATGCTCATCCACCGAAAGCTACCGGCTTCGCTGTTGCTGGTATCCCACTGACGCAATGCGTTCTTCCGGAAGTGATCGTCAGTTTAGGGGGAATCCCTCTTGCGGAGTACGGGACACCCGGGACGGATGAGTTCTACGAGCCCGTTCTGAAGTACCTTCAGGACTACGATGCCTTCCTGCTCCAGAATCACGGTGCCCTCACCATCGGCCCCGATGTGATGGGGGCTTACTACAAGATGGAAACGCTGGAGCACTTCGCCCATATTGCTTTTACGGCGATCCAGCTGGGCAATCTTGGATCCATAGGAAAGCCGGATGTCCAAAAGCTGATTGATTTAAGGCAGAACTTTGGCATCAAGACCACTGTGAGTTGCGAATCGTGCAGCAAGAGCGACACAACTGCTTGCTGTCTTCCTTCTGAGGGAGCAGCTAATGCCAGTTGTGAGACTCCCGGTGTCGGACAGGGAGGAAACGGAGCAAAGAAGGCTCAAGACGTGGATCCGCAGATGCTGGTCGAGTCGATCACAAGGGCCATCTTGAAGAATCTCTCTTAGAAGAGTGCTAAGCTGCGATCGGGGCTTGCGGTTTCTTACCACGAAGTCACAAAGGCACAAGAAATTCCTAGTGATTTTGTGACTTCGTGGTTAGGCCCATAGCTCGGGAACCGCACCGAAGGAGAGCTGTGACGTGAAAGTCATCGTCTGCAACATCGGTTCGAGCAGTCTGAAGTTTCAGCTCCTCGACATGGAATCTGAACAACGGATTGCCAGAGGG
>JAUWTT010000434.1 GCA_030614585.1 Acidobacteriota bacterium | reverse complement strand
TGAGTCTGAACGAAGTGGGAATGTTTGTCGCACCCACTCACTCCAGTTCAACCTTTGAAATTGCCATTCCTTACTCGGTTCGTCCCCAGTTTGACGAGCCTGTTCGCGTGATTGGCGATTCGGAAGTGTACTTCTATATTGACGAGCCTCAAGGAGGAGACCGGGTTCCCGATGAGGGTCTGTTGAGCTACCGACTGCTGGAGGCTGCTTCGCCACCAGTTCCCATTCCTCTGCAGCGGCAGGAAGAACAGGATATCCGTATCCTGAGCCACAACGTCCTCTTTACAGGTCTGGCCAAGCGCCCGGATCCTTTCAAACGTTATCTACTGGCGCTTCAGCCGGACATCGTGAACTTTCAGGAGATGTGGGAGTGGTCGGAACAGCAGGTCGAGCGGTTCATGCAATCGGTACTGGACGGGCCCTGGTATGTGGCAAAGGTGGGCGACTGTGTGACGGCTAGCCGCTATCCGATCACAGCTCGAGCCGAATTGTGGACCAACCTTGTCACTCGGATAGACCTTCCTGATCATCAAGCTTCTGCGGATCTGGTCATTTTCAATGTCCATTCTCCTTGCTGCGGAGATAATGCCGGACGGGACTACCTACACGATCTCATAGTCTCCAGTTGGAGGGACTTACAAACTGGAGATGGGGCTTTCGCTATCAACACAGAAGATACGGTGGTGATGCTCGGCGATTTCAACATGGTTGGGTTTCAGCGCCAGCTGAGATCGCTTCAGGACGGGGATATTATCGACAATGAGCGCTTCGGCCCCGACTTCTCCCCGGCACGAGAAAACGGCTCACTCACCAATGTTCCACTGAGGCATACACATAGCCGTCACTTCTACACATGGCGGGCTGATCCTGCGCCTTTCACGCCGGGAAAGCTTGACTTCATCCTGTTCAGTGACGACACGGCAATGCTTAGAAACAACTTCGCTCTCTGGACTTCAGACATGCCCCTGGAGACTCTCCAACAACACGGTCTTGAGAGGAACGATTCTATCCTCGCTTCTGACCACCTCGTTCTTGTGGCAGACTTTGCCTTTAAATAGCCCGACAGGGCCGACCTGCCTTCAGCCAGAGGGAGGCGTATCGGGGTGCCGATTTGGGACTCATTTAAGCATAGGGATTGTCTATAGATCGAATTCAAATTATCTATTTGTCAAATAACCGCAGGTTGGCCTAGAATTAGGAAGTAAGTGCTCGGGGTAGGTGTAGCGCAAGCTGTCCATGCCTGAGTTCGACCGTGCGGAGTGCCTCTGCTGATGTTTCTCTGTCCCGGAGGCAGTTCACCGACTAGGTACGGAAGCGAGCAGTGTCTGTATCTCGAGCAGCGGGATTCGTTGGATAGGGGTGTGACGATGCGGCCATTCAAGAATATTCTGGTAGGCGTAGATGTCTCCAGGGGCGAGCACCTCGTAGCGGACAGACTTTCCGGGCACTCAGAGAGAGCGTGGCAGACAGCCTTGCGGCTTGCGAAACTCAACTCCTCTCGACTGACCTTTCTTCATGTGATGCAACTCTCGGCCGGGACCCAGCGCCTTATTCAGAGAGATACAGGGTTCCAGCAAACTATAGTTGATCATGCCAAGACACGCCTTAACGCCTTAGTCGACAGAGCAGGTCGGGAAGGAGTCGTGTCGCAGAGCAAGTTAATTTTTGGCAAGTGTTGGGTCGAGACGGTACGTCAGGTGTACAGAGACCGGCACGACCTAACCGTCGTGGGCACTCGACAGTTTGGTACATTCAAGAGCCTTCTTCTCAGCACGGGAGCAAAGCTGCTGAGGAAATGCCCATGCGCTGTTCTCATCACGAAACCAGGATCAACGACGATGTTCTCATCGATCCTGACGGCGCACGATTTCACCGATGTGGGAAAAGACGCTACTAAGGTAGCCCTTTCGATCTCGAAACAGCATGATTCTGAGCTCCACATCCTCCAGCCTTTTGAGAACAGTCGGGGCATTGGGGAATCTTCAGCCGAACCTTCGTGGAAGGCTGATCTGACCGGTCAGCCAGAAGAGGAACTCTGGTTGGAAGAGCACATCGTTAGAGCTGGATTGAGTACTCAGCCCCTGATCCACAAAGCGAAGAGTTCGTCCTATTGCACTGAGATCATCGAACATATCGAGCGTCACAAGATCGGACTTATGGTACTCGGAACTGAGGCTTGCACAGGATTCACCTGGATGTTCCGGAGGAACATGGCCGAACGATTGGCATCAGGGATCCCCTGTTCATTATTAGTGGTAAAGCCTTCAGAGATGATGGCCTCTGTTTCGTTGCAAGAAGCGACCGATTACACGCAGGAAACGCGCGACCAACTCGGTGCCTGAACTCGTCTTCACAACCCTAGCCAAACAATCTGGTAGGCAACCGCAATTTGCCAAAAATCTGATCCCAATCGCGTAACGAGCCCATTGTTGTAAAGTACTTTGAAAGAATGGCGCCGATGAATTGGAAGCGAGAAAGTAACTCCGAACCGGGAGTTTCTTAACTCGGGTGTTCCCGTTTCTTCGCCATCAATTCTGATCTTCCCTCCCTTGAAGAAGTTGGCGTCGAACCCAATCCACATCCGGTTGGGGAGGTTATAGGTTACGTGCCCCTGGATTGAAAGAACCGGGGATTGGTCCCTCGTCGATGTACCCTGAAACTGAGAATTCGTTCCCGCGAACCAGACGCCGCCCGCACCCTCAATTAGCCAGCGCCCCGTGAGATGAGAAACGCCCAGCTCAGGCTTAAACGCCCACCGGTTGGTGCCCAGGTTTATGAGTTTGGCGGGGTCATATTGGCCGAGAGGAACCGCGAACGTGAAGCTAACACCCAGATTTGTCCTCTGCCGATACTTGGCGAAGGCCTTGGGCTTCAGCGCGGGAGCTCCAAACAAGTTGAATGCAAAGCGCAGGCGCGGATCGGCTAGTCCCGACCGGGTGATACGAGTGAACTCTCCCTCGACGAGCCCTTGCATGGATCCCCATGCATAGGGAACACTCAGCCCGATGTTGCCGTATCTCCCAAAGAAATTAATGCTTTGAAAGTAGCCAACCGTAGTTCCGTTGATCTTCGCGGTCACATCCTCGATCGGCAAAGTGGGGTCAAATATCACACTACCCTCTGATCGGGAATAAACTGCCAGGAAAGCGTGCATCCCGACCGGAGCACTTGCGTAGGCACGGGGCTCCAACTCCTGGCCAAACGTCAATGGACTAACCACCAGTGTTAGAAAAAAGACAGCCAAACTTGTGGCAAGAAGGGTGGGCTTTCCCGAAAAACTCTTGGCTGCCAGCCCTGTAAAAGAGGCCCGAAAGGATTTCATCACCTGGAACCAACTCCTGAATGACCTGAACATCAACTAACCGAATCCGCCTAACAGCCTAGCAGTTCTTGTTTCGTTCAGTAAACCGTGAGGACACGGGGCTTTTCATGGATTAGGTGGTTCGCTCGTTATTTTCTATAGGATGAACCGCATTGGAGTTCCAGCCGAGAAAGCCATTCAGATCGTAGTCGATCAGAGGGAGCGCGGCTCTTCCGTGCCGGAAGCACTCATGCGGCTCGAAGAATTCGAACTTTCGTTCGAGTGCTTACGAGTTGGGGACTACAAAGTTGCCGACCGGCTTCTCTTCGAACGGAAAACCCTGCCCGATTTCGTCGCCTCCATCAAGGACGGGCGACTCTTTCGCCAGGCGCGTCAACTTGCCAACTCCGAGACACCGCATATCTTGATCCTGGAGGGAACCGCAACTGACTTGGCAACCTCGCGAATGAGCCGCCAATCGATTCAGGGTGCTTTGATTTCAATAAGCTTGATTTTCGGAATCCCTGTTTTGCGATCGCGTGATCCTGAGGAAACCGCCAGGCTGATTCTCTACTCGACTCGCCAGATAGGGGATCTCACCCGGGGTGGCCTGCGTCGCGGAGTACGCCGACCTGTTGGGAAGAAGAAGGCGCAACTATCACTACTGCAGGGTTTGCCTGAAGTCGGACCTGTTCGTGCGCTTGCTTTGCTGGGAGAATTCGGAAGCGTTCAGGCGGTGTGCTGCGCTTCTTCTGAGGAGCTTTGCCGAATCAAGGGTATCGGCACGCAAATCGCCAATCAAATTCGTTGGGTTGTGGAGCCAGGTTCGGCTCGGACTACTCCTGCCGAGGTTTCTCAGTGTGATTCCTCTCATGGCACGAAATCGGCTCGCCTACGATATGCGTGCAGGATTTGTCACAGGCGAGACCCCCGTTCTTAGCAGTACCCAGCTGGTAATGAATGCGGGCCTATCCGCGCCATGAGAGGAAGCTGGGCAGTCTCGTTTCCTTGACTCCCCTCGAGATTCGAAAATAGAATCACCCGCACAAGCTCACGATTGGGCCAGGGAAGC
>JAUWTT010000437.1 GCA_030614585.1 Acidobacteriota bacterium | reverse complement strand
CGGAGGTTTTCAGCTGTTCTGTCCGGGTTTCGTTGTTTCGCACGGCTATAAGTATTACCGGCAGCCATCGGACTTCGCATCAGGGCAAGGCGCCCATTTACCTGGGAAAAACGAGGTTGCCTTGGCAGCCGAGGGTTACCGTGCGTGAATTGTCCCCCGACCCCGTAGCCTCTTCCGGCCAGATCGGGATCTGTCTAATCTTGGTCACCTTGGCGAATCCACTCCTGATTGAAGCGTGCATGCTTGATCGACTTTCTCATCGTACGACCTTCTGAGTCGAGCCTTGCCTCGCTCCTGCGCGAGAAATAGCTGTAGCTCGCATGAAAGGTTCCATCACTTGCTTCAATGACCGTTGGGTAGTGGTAACTTCCCCAATCCTGTCGATCGCTGACCTCTTTGTCCCGTTCAAGATGGCGCTTCCACTTCCAGGTTTTGCCGTCGTCATCGGAGAGTGCAACCGCCAAGCTGTAGCGACCTCGTTCCAGGTCGTTGTAAATCAGAAGCCAGTTGCCGTTCCTCAGAGTAATCACTTCTGCGCCGGAGCCGGGGTTTGGCAGGTCGGTATCAACCACGGGACCCCAAGTTTCACCGCGGTCGAATGACTCGCTGAATTGAAGACGCTTCGGTGGGGGACCGGCATCTCGCATGTACGCCACGAGCGACCCGTCTTGCCGTAAGGCAATCGAGGGCTGGATGTTTCCTAGACCCACTAATGGAGTACTTGTTGTCCAGGTCTTTCCCCAGTCGTCGCTGATCGCCATCAGCGAAAAGCTGAAGCCGTCGGAGTAGAGGGGAATAATCAGCCTTTTGCCGTCCAGAACGATGGGATGTGCCCGGGTCATCCATCCCATCCGACGGTAGAGTTTTTCCCCGGCATTCTTCCGATTCCGGTCAAAGTAACGCTTCGTGCGGCTATCCTCCAACCCAAGCGTGGTGGCCTTCTCTGCCAAGTCATCCAGACTGGCTTCAACAGTCTTCAGGAACTCGTCGCCCGGTTTCAGGTGAAGGACCCGACTCACCTCCCACTTTGGGGGCCCGTCTTCTGAATAGCGGCTCGATACCCTGTACTTAAGAAGAGCCGTATGCCACTCATTCGCCATAATGGTCGGCCAAATCAACCAGAGGCGATGCTGCGGATCTATGAACATTGACGGATTTGTATCTGGATAACCGGGCACATCCTCCATCAGAAATGGCGCACTCCACTCTTGCTCTCCCACTTTCTTCCGGGCGCCCAACACGACCACATCGTCGGCGGTTCGCTCCCCGGATCCGTGGAACCAACAAACCAACAGGTCCCCGTTAGGTTGCTCAACAATGCACGAAGAGTGGTTGTGCCAGTGCTCGAGCGGAAAGAGTAACTCTGACTCGTGCAGCGCTGTCCCCTTCTGAGACAAGGCGGAGGAAACGCTTACCAGTATCGGTAACAGAAAGAGCAGAAAGGACCGCAAACCATGTTTCGAAGTCATGTGAGCCTCCATCCTGACATACTAAGAACTCTCGAGAGATGGGATCGATCTGACCTTCGGGTGCACGGCGACCCCACCCTCCATTCGTCGATTTCCTCAGGTTACCATGTATGTTGAAAAGCTCCCAGGGGTTGGCGAGTGTTCGCGCAACTCTCGCCAGTGAGATCCCGGAGCGAGTTCCGGTTATTCGAAAGATCTGGGTGGATCTGGCGGTTGTTCTCACCGATACACATTTTGTCCAGGTAGTATTAGAGTAGAGAATGTCTTGTGCGCTGCCCCGATGAGTAGCTTAGCTCGGATGATGAATAGGAGGTGAAGATGTACCGAGGTTCTTTAGGTTGGTTTCTGACCTTGCTGTGTCTAATTCTGAGTGGCTTGGCCGGTTTTGCTCAGACTGGAAGTCCCCGGGAACCCGTACGTTATGTGGGAGGGGTTTCGATCGATCTGACTCGCCATGACGGGCGTTTGCGTCCGGCAATTGGAGTTGAACATCGACAGGTTATGCGGGCGAACCGGACGCACCCAGAGTTGGGGGACGGATTCGGTTGGACCTATAACCACGCCCCCAATCTGGCTTACTGGAAGGGAAGCTTTTACCTTCAGTATCTGAGCAATCCTGTTGGGGAACATATCGCCCCAGGAAGGACACTTGTTTCAGTTTCGGCCGACGGGCGCAACTGGGCCAAGCCCGTCGAGGTTTTTCCTCGCTACGAGTTGCCAGGTGGTGAGATGGCGATGATGCACCAGCGAATGGGCTTCTATATCTCGCCTGATAACCGGCTCCTGATCTTGGGTTTCTACGGTCATGCCCCCAGACCTTTCCGAGAAGGCGGGATCGGGCGTGTGGTTCGAGAGCGCTATCCGGACGGAACCTTTGGGCCGATTTACTTCATCCGGTATAACGCAAATTTCGGCTGGAATGAGACTAACACCTCTTTCCCGTTCTACAGAGATTCTCCGGATGCAGGCTTTGTGCAAGGCTGTGACTCCTTGCTGGAGAACAAGCTGATTACTCAGCAATGGTGGGACGAGTCACGTGACTCAGGAGGTTTTTTTGCGGTCCAGGGGCCGATTCAAGCCCTTTCTGCCTTTCATCGTAAAGACGGCCAAGTGGTTGGATTGTGGAAACACTCGCTGGCTGCACTTTCAGTAGATGAAGGGCATTCCTGGAGTAGTCCGGTGAAGGTGTCGACATTCATCATGAGTGGGGCCAAATTCTGGGGGCAGCGTACCGAGGATGGACGGTATGCGCTTGTCTACAACCCGGTCAACGATAGCCTCAGACGCTATCCTTTGGCCATCGTCACGGGCGACGACGGAATTCTCTTCGACGATATGCTCTATGTCCACGCAGAAGTCCCTCCGAGACGTTTCGCCGGGAAATACAAGGATTTCGGCCCTCAGTACGTGCGAGGGATCGTCGAGGGAAACGGGGATCCACCCGGAGATGACATGTGGGTCTGCTACAGCGTTAACAAAGAGGATATGTGGGTCAGTCGAGTTCCGGTGAGCGTCCGACACGGTGTTGAGGGAATCGTGGAGGACGATTTTGAAAGTTACCCAAAGAATGGACCTTGGGGGGACTGGAATACCTATAGCCCAATTTGGGCCCAGGTCGCGCTTGAGGTTCATGACGGCCCTCACCAGCACTTGGCTCTCCACGATCGTGATCCGTATGACTATTCCCAGCTGGTAAGAGTCTTTGAGGAAGGCCGTCGTGTCCGACTTAGCTTCAAGGTACGGGCTGAACAGAATACTCACGGAAAGTTGGAGATAGAAGTTCTGGATCGCTTCGGGAATCGTCCGGTTCGACTGAGTTTTGGGTCGGCCGGTTGGTTGAAGGCTCGCCGGGGCTCCGAGTGGGTCAGACTGCAAAGGTACCAGCCCGAAAGCTGGATACCGCTGGCACTGACCGTTGATTGCGCTGCAGCCACCTATTCGGTCGCGTTTGCGGGGAAGGTAGTGCTACGTAGTGCCGATTTCGTCGAGTCGGTGAAAACGGTGGAGAGAATCTCGTTCCGAACGGGTACCTTCCGGGAAGAACCGACCCGGCGCATGGATCCCGAAGAGATACTGTCCGATCTTCTTGGCGCGGATGAACCAGTCAAGGAAGCCGTCTTTAGATTAGATGACGTCAGGTGTGAGTCCCAAGGTGGTAACTAGATCCACCGTGATCGGCCCTTTATCGCATCACTATGGCCCCGCAAACCGTTCTTCAGTCGACTCAAAGCGTCCGTTGTGGCGTCACAAGGGATCGAGCTGTGGAGCTTACACGCAAGTAAAGGGGGATAGGAAATGTCAAGACAAAGAGTGTGGATATCTATCTGCCCTTGGATGCTCGGGAAGCACCGAACAAGACTTTTTTGGCCGATGGCGATGCAGCAACTCGAAGAGCTGGTTGCGGTCATTGGAAAATGTGGTTGGGTTCCTTCTGTGTTGAACCCGGAACATCCGGTCAGCAGCGTCTCGGAGGGTATTGACGTTGTTCGTCGCGCCAGGAGTGAGCGCTTTATCAACTTCATCGCGGGTTGGGCTTACCCTGATTTTACGGTAACACCGATGGCACAACTCGATGCGCACGTTCCCAAACTTATGATTGGGAGTTCGATTCCAGACTTTCCTGGGGCGGTTGGGCTTGCTCAATAATCGGCTGCGTCCTGGTGGTGATGGTGAGACCTTTGTCACGGCTACGAAAGTTGACGACGGGGCGGCCCTAACAATGCAAGTCTTGAAGCTGGTCAGCCAAGGAGAACCAGTCGGTTTTAGTGATTTGCGTTACTGGGACCCCAACCACGGGATCTATTGGTTCGTGAATTCGGCACCCTACTTCGCCGAGGGTAGTCATGAGTCTCTCAAGGGCTCTTGAACGGAGCGTCAGACACCGATGT
>JAUWTT010000305.1 GCA_030614585.1 Acidobacteriota bacterium | reverse complement strand
TCGCCTCTGCTCCGAAGAATGAATCTAGCCGGGATCGAACTCGAAATGGCCGGATTCAAAAAAGCGGAGTAGAGGGTTTTGAGGTTGAGCCCCCACCCCCCGCTAGAATCCGGCGGAAGGAATAGTCGTGCTAATAATGATGCCAATTCCAGAATCAGCTGCCCAAAACGGATTCCTCCGTCTCCCGGAAGCTGAGAGTTCCATTTTTCTGAAAACGTGTTTTTGTGGCATCGAGCGTAACAGACTAGGGATTTTTCACTTTGAAGTCAAGGGAAGAATCTGATGAGGCTCCCGGTAAGTGTGTTCAACGAGGAGTTGATTAGGGATTCACCACCAAGTCTCCAAGAGCACCAAGGGGAAACGGCGCCTGTTTCTTGGTGATCTTCGTGTCTTTGTGGTTAATCCCCAGCGCCAGCTCCCAGTCCCCAGTCCAGTTCCTTCTTTGAGTTCTCTGACCGGTGACATTGTGGAATACTATTCAGAAGCGAACAGCCATGATGAAACTGATTGACTTCCTTCGGGAAGACTACACTGCGGAGCGATCGGCGCTGGAACATCACTTCTTGGAAGACCAGAACGTTGATCGCTATTTGCAGGGCCACTCGGACCTGGTTGACAGGCTCGTCAAGGCTCTGGCAGAACCGTTCCTCGACCTTGAGGATTTCTGTGTGTTGGCCACGGCCGGATATGGGCGCCGAGAGCAGTTTCCGCAGTCCGACGTAGACCTTCTGGTGGTCCATGAGGTGACGGAGGATAGACGCGTTGAACGGGTTGTAGGTTCATTCCTGCAGGGCCTGTGGGACTCACGCCTGCGCCTGGGGCATCAGGTGTGGTCCGTTCAGGAACTTGGAGAGTTGAATCTCGAGAGCTATGAATTTGTGTTGGCGCTCCTCAATGCTCGCATCCTCACGGGCAACGAGAAACTGGGGAGAGCTGCCATGAGTGAAATTCTCCCTCGCTTTGTGGAGGAGCATCGGTTCGAGCTGATCGACCGAGTCGTAAACGGCGCAAAGGACAGGCACGAGGAATTCGGGAACACGATCTATCAACTCGAACCCGATTTGAAAGAGGCACCGGGAGGGCTGCGTGACTATCTGGTGGCTACGTGGCTGCTGCGGCTCGAGAGTAAGCCGGAATTCCTCCCCTTCGGACATTCAGAGATTCTCGAAGCCCACCAATTCATGAAGAAGCTTCGAATACTTCTCCATCTGGAGACCGGTAACATCGACAACCGGTTGACCCACCGACTGCAGGAGAAAGTGGCCACACACGTCGTCCACTCTGGGGCAGGAACGCAAGCGGGAGTGGAGGCTCTTATGAAAGAGTACTTTCTCAACGCGCGAGTGATCGCGAGATACTGTGATTCGGTCCTGACCGCGCTACTTCCCGCGGAAGGAGCTAACGCGATTACGCGTGCGGAGTTGCCGCCGATCGGCTCTGTTTCTCAAGTCCTGGATATCGTGGCAGTAGCGCGTCGCGAAAACCGAACACTCGATGACGGAGTACGAAGGGCTATCGAAGAAGCTCTTCCTCTAATCTCGTCCAACCTCAAATGCTCCGAACTGAAAGAGCCCCTGAGAGCGCTCCTGACACCCCAGGCAGGACTCTACAGCAGTCTCTCAGTCATGTATGAGCTTGGCATTCTCGAACTCCTGTTTCCCGAATTTGGGAGTATCAAGGCCAGAGTCATCCGCGACTTCTACCACAAGTACACAGTTGACGAACACACCCTTATTGCGATCAAGAGCATCGAAGATCTGGTTGTCAACGACGAGACGGCCGATGGAAGGTTCGTCTCGATTCTTGAGGATACAGTAGTCCCTTTCTATGTGACTCTCGCTCTCTTGTTACACGACGTCGGGAAGGGGAGGGGAGGAAAACATACCGTCGAAAGCGCTCGGATGGCGGTGCGTGCATTACGCCGCTTTCGCTTCAAGCCCGAAGAGATCAACACTATTTCCTTCCTGATCAGGAACCACCTGGAAATGTCGGCAGTGGTGTTCCGACGGGATCTCGAGGACGACGAAGTGATCGAACGCTTCGCAAACCTCGTCGAGGACCCTGAGAAGTTGCGTTTACTCACTCTGCTAACTTACGCGGACATCAAGGCGGTCGCTCCAGGAACTCTCAATGATTGGAAAAAGGACCTGCTATGGCAGCTATACCTTGCTAGTTATCGAAAGCTTACGCTCGAGATCGGGGAAGCCAGAATCGAAGAGGAGGACATCGAAGAGAGGTTGCTGGCAGGGCTGGAAACTGACCTGAACCCAGCTGCTTTTGAGAGCTTTCTGGAAGGCTTTCCGGTTCGGTATTTGCGGTCAACGCGTCCTAAGGAGATCTACGAACATTACCGGATGGCAACAAGTCTGGAGAACGTCAACGCCGTTGAAACACGGCTCTTGAAGCGTAAGACTCACTACGAACTTTGCATTATCACTCCGGATCGTTCCCGTATTTTCGCCAAAATCGTTGGATTACTTTCCTACTTTGGAATGAATATCCTCAAAGGGTATGGTTTTGCGAACCATCAGCAGATATTGATTGATTTCTTTCAGTTCTCCGATCCTCAAGATGTCTTTAGACACAGGGTGGAAAAAAAGAGGTTCCAGAATTTGCTGAGAGAAGCCTTGGAGGACAGGATTTCGGTCAAGGCTATGTTGGACAGAAAGGAGCAGAGCATCCTTTTCCGGAAGACTACGACGCCTGGCTTCTCACCCACTGTCTATTTCGAGGATGAGCATTCGGACAGGTACACCATTATGGAAATAATCGCTCCGGATGCCCCAGGCTTGCTTTACCGAATTAGCAAGCAGATCGCAGAGCTCGACTGTGATATTGATCTGGCCTTCATTTCAACGGAGGGAGAGAAAGCGGTTGACGTCTTTTATTTGCGGCACAAGGGCGGTAAACTTCCTCCAGAGTTGAAGCTCAATCTGAGTGAGCAAATAGTGGGTGCGCTCAGCTGATGTTAGCTTGGCCCCATTCAGAAAGGAGCGGAAACGAACCTCAAACGATTAGTGGCGCCTGCGCGAAACTACAGTTTTCAGTCTCGTGCCAAGTAGGAAGAATCCAAAGAACGGACCGGAAATAATGAAGCTGATTATGGCAATTGTACGACCGAGCAAGGTCGAAGAGATCAAAGACGCGCTTACCAGACTGAATATCTCGGGCATGACGGTGTCGGAGGTTCGTGGACACGGACGGCAGAAAGGGCACACCGCGATTTACCGAGGGAAGGAGTACAACGTCAGTCTTCTGCCCAAAATGAAGGTTGAAGTCGTTCTTCCTGACGAGATGGTGGATGACGCGATAAGAACGATCATCGAAACGACTCGCACCGGTGAGATTGGAGATGGCCGTGTTTTCGTGCTGCCGGTAGAGCAGGGCTACAATATCAGGACGGGCGAACGAGACGTTCTGTAATCCTCACGCAAAGCCGCCAAGCGTTTGGAGCAGGCAGGAACGCATATACGCCGGGCATCTCCACCCTTCCTTTGCGTTCTTTGCGCCTTGGCGTGAGCGTAATTGAGACTTCACGCAGAGCCGCCAAGCTCGCCAAGGGTTTGGAGCACGAGCTAATTTCCAAGCTCCCAGCCCCACCGATTACCGATCACCGATTACTGGTTACCCAGTTCACCAAGAACGCTTTCGTAGACCTCTCGGATCTCGTCCGTGTGGGCTTCGTAGCACGAAACCAGTTCTTTCCCGGATGCAAACCCCATCAACTCAGCCAGTTCCTGGTTCTCTTCCGGATTCTTCGATAACTGGTTCTTGTTCTTTCTTCCCAGTAGATCGCTCAGAATCTCGAGACGAAAAAGAAAGCGAAGGCCTTTTCTGAGGGTCTCGGCAGTGAGTCGGTCGATATGTGAGGTGTCTTCTAATTTAGCGAGTGCGGACAGGGTGTTACTATCACGTATCTTATGTGTAATCTGAAGATATTGAGTCACAAATTGAATGTCCAGAAGTGCACCGTGGCCCACCTTCAAGTCATACTTCGACGTCTTTGTTTCTCGACCGATTTCCTTCTCTTTGCGCCACCGTACGTGGTTCAGCTGCGCTTCCTCTTCCGAAGTAAAAGGGGGATGCAAGACCAGTTTGTCCAAATCGACGGAAAGCTGGTTATCGATGACAGTGCGTGACTTGACGTAGGCGAGGCGTTCCCAAGCCTCTCCGCGACCGGTGAAATAGGTCTCAAGGTAGGAGAGAGGTACAGCTTCAGCGGAATGTCTTCCTTCGGGCCGAAGACGAAAGTCCAGTTCATAGGTGTGGCCTGTTGCTGTGTAAGCATGCAAAAGAGCTCGCAGATCCTTGAGAAAAGGGGCGAAATCCGCGCTGTTGACATTTGACCGATTGTCATCGAAAACGAAGACCAGGTCCAGGTCGGAATGGAAGACCAGTTCCCGGCCGCCCAGTTTTCCGAGGGCAATCAGGCAAAAGGCTTCTCCCCTCAAAGCGGGGGTTGAGTCGAGAGCTGTTTCCGACGCCGTCTTCAGGCAGGTTTCAGCGAGGTCGGTGAGACTCAGCCTACTCCTGAGGTTATCTCCTTCCAGAAGCGTACGAACTCCGATCTTGAATTCTTCGTGTTGTTTGAACTGGCCTAGTAGATCAGCCAGCGGCTTCTCACCGGAGGCTCGGGAGGCGAGGAATCCCTGCAGAACTACCGAGTAAGATTCGGCAACCGGAGTCTCGACCACAGACTCGAGGAGTTCCGGGTATCGGATCAATGTTTCAGGAAGAGCCGATCCGTGTGAGAGGATTCTAAAAAGGCGCGTCGCGAAAACCTCGTTCTCGATCACTTCGGCGTAGAGCCCGGCTCTGCTCCCAAGAGCTTCGCAAAAACGGTCGAAGCGAGTATAGAGCCGGCGTGGATCCTCCAGGTTTTGCGACTTCTCCACCAAGTGAGGGACAAGGTTTGCCAACAGATTCTTGAGTCGTGATGGCGAATGTGGGAAGGCGGGGGCCTTCTGAAGGAGCCTGATTCCGTCCAATACAGCCATCGGTTGGTCAACATTCAGCGTTCGAAGCCGGTCAAGAGCCTCTTGCTCGGAAAGTGCAGAGTTCAGGACCAGTTCCTCAAGGCCTCTGGGCTGCCCGGGTCCTTCAAACAGGGAACTGAAGATCTGGCGCACTCGGGTACTGTGATTCTGCAGGTCACGGCGAAAGGCCTTCAGAGTCTCATCGTCACTTTCTCCTCGGTAACCCATCCGCTTGGAACATCGGAGGAGCTCGCTTTCCTCGTCGGGCAGAGAGTGCGTCTGCAGATCGTGAACGAGTTGAAGCTTGTGTTCCAGATCGCGTAAGAATATGTAGGCATCAGACAGCGCCTCGAACTCTTCGAAATCGATGAACCCGTTGTCTACAAGCTTCTTCAAGGCGTCAAGCGTGTTCGGAGTTCTAAGGTCAGGCTGGGTACCTCCGTAAAGGATCTGAAAGGACTGGACAAAGAACTCAATCTCCCGAATGCCCCCAAGCCCAAGCTTGACGTTGGTCAGAATGTCTTTTCGGCGGCGCAGTGCTTGATCAGTTCGTTTCTTGAGCCAGCCAATTTCTTCCACGGCGGCGTGGTCAAGGTACTTCTTGTAGACAAAATCCTC
>JAUWTT010000587.1 GCA_030614585.1 Acidobacteriota bacterium | reverse complement strand
TCCAGAAATTTGTCCAGGATTGCCGCCAGAGCCTCGCTGCTTGTCTCATCCAACTCGTACCCGACACGAACCAGCGGTTTGTTGCAGTCGACCAGACGCGCGAGGTCGAAGGGGGTTCCAACGAGTACGACGTCGCAGGGCACGGCATTGATCGTCTCCTGCAGATCTCGCACCTGATCTTCCCCATAGCCCATTGCTGGAAGAACTTCTTTCACGTGAGGATACTTCTCGAAAGTGCTCTTGATGGAGCCCACGGCGTACGGTCTTGGATCCACGATCTCAAGAGCGCCAAACTTTTTCGCTGCAACGTACCCAGCTCCAAAGGTCATGTCGCCGTGAGTCAGAGTAGGCCCATCCTCGATCACGAGTGCCCGTTTCCCTTGGACTTGATCTGGGGAGGCTATGGAAACCACGGAATCAGCTTGTATCAGCTGCGCATTTGGATTTAGGGCCGCAACATTGCTTTTCACGATCTCGATGTCCGATTGACTCGCACTTCCCATCTTAGCCATGAGTACAACATCTGCCAGACGGACGTTTGTTTCGCCTCGGTAGTAGCGAACCTCATGCCCGGGCCTCAATGGATCAACGAGAACAATGTGCAGGTCGGATTTGAAAAAGGGTATGTCGTTGTTTCCGCCATCCCAAAGCACAACATCGGCTTCCCTCTCTGCCGCTCGAAGGATCTCTTCATAGTCCACACCTGCATAGACGATGTGTCCTTGCTGGATATGCTCCTCGTATTCCTCAATTTCCTCGATCGTGCACTCGTGTTTTGACAAGTCTTCGATGGCTGCAAATCTTTGGCATCGTTGAGCCTGCAGGTCTCCATACGGCATCGGATGGCGAACAATAACCACCGATTTGTTTTTATCTTTAAGGAGTTGTGTAATCCTCCTCGAAGTCTGGCTTTTACCGCAACCTGTTCTTATGGCACCCACAGATATGACAGGTTTCATCGACTGGATCTGAGTCGTGAAAGCCCCCATGAGTTTGAAATCTGCTCCGCAAGAGTTCACGAGCGATGCGCGATGCATTACTTCTTCATGAGAGACATCACTGTAGGCAAAGACAACTTCATCCACGTTCAATTTCTCGATGAGATCGGGGAGTTCCGACTCGTCGTAAATTGGAATTCCCTGTGGATAGAGTGAACCGGACAGTCCGGGGGGGTAGGTGCGTCCCGCAATATTGGGAATCTGAAACGCAGTGAACGCGACTACCCGCTCATCTGGGCTATTCCTGAAGTAGACGTTAAAATTGTGGAAATCCCTTCCAGCAGCACCCATTATGAGCACACTCTTGGCAGACATCAGTTACCTCCCCATTCTCTTTAGCTTGAGCAACAGAAATATTGTGAGGACCTCACTCAAATACGAAGTCGATTCAAAGTTTCTACTTGGGATTCAATACGAAAACGCTCCCGCCTTGAAGATACGAGATCTATGCGTATGACTTCAACAGTAAGTCGCCCGCTTTCACAAAAGGATCCTTCAGCCCAAACGCTTGAGGCGGCTCTCAACATCGGCTCTGAACCTGTCGACATGTTGCAATGTGTGCTCCGCCAGTGAAATGCTTTGATCAGTGACAACCGGCGTCAAGTCTATTGCATAGGTCAGGGCTATTTCCGTATCGATTGAGAGTGGATCAAAATAGGTGGCGTTGGCCAACCGTCGGCCGGCCGTTGCGAGGTCATAGCGTTTGCCCCCGGAGATTTGTGAATCGAACAAACCGACCAATGAAGCTGCGAGGTTGGGATAGGCCGAGACCGGGAGGAGTTCCTTGTCCTCATCCATCAGCCAGTCCAGATCTCGCCAAACTTCGCATCCCAGTACCCTTCGCGGGACCTGTTCTGGATCTAAACGTCGCAAAGCCTCAATACTACGAACCAGCACACCTACATGTGTTTCGTGTTTGTCCGCTGGATTGTGCAGATAAACGTATTCCGGCGTTGTTCTCTGGAGGAGGGTGAGAATGTCGTTGACCAAAGCAGTGTCGTTCGGATCTCCGACCCGGGCACTCGGATAGTCCAGCTGAATTTGCGCGGCATATTCGCCGAGGCAGGCTGCTTTCTTCTGTTCGGCCATCCGAACTTCTCGCATCTCCTCGTCCGTATAGTCACCGTAGATACCGGTCCTGGCACTTCCGGCACCGCTTGTTACAACAACGCTCGACATCCAAAGCTCACTCATTCCAAAGCACTGGGAAATCCCGTGATAGGCCATGATTTCGGTGTCGTCCTGGTGGGCACAGATTGCCAGGTGAGTCGTCCGCGACAACGCTTCGGTCAGATCTTCCATACCGTCGGGAACGAAAATAGTTGCTGTGGAGTTATGGAGCTGCATAGTTTCTCCTCGACGTTTATTCTAGGCTGATTGAACCTGTGGAGGCTACCGAAAACGGCGGATAGACTTCATTCCATGATGGTCAACGGAGGATGAGTCCCTGTTTCCATCCCGCCGATAGCCGAATCAGGGTCCCCCTGGCTTGGCCTGCAACTCGCGACACAGTTCAGGGAACTGCCTCATGTCCTCAAAGATAACAGCGCTTCCTGATTCGAGCAGTTTTTCTGGGAGCCCGGGTATGTGGTAGGTAGCCCCGAGGAATCCCAACACCGTCATACCCGCTGCTTTTGCACCCTGGACACCAGCCGGACTATCTTCGACGACGAGGCACCGAGCTGGGGCGGTTCCCATTCTTGCGGCCGCATGAAGGAACAGATCCGGATGAGGTTTGCCCCTCTTGACTTCAGTTGCACTGAAAACATTATCCGCGAAAAAGCCCGCCAAGCCAGTCAGCGCTAGACATCTCTTGAGTCGCTCCGGTCGACTGCTTGAGGCAATACAGATTGGAGTGTTCAGATTCGACAGAACTTCATTTATGCCCGGGATCGGTTGCAACTCATTCTCGAAGGCCTCTGTCACCTTCTCTCTGACCGTCCTTACAAAATCGGGGGGCAGCTGTGTGCCGTTTTCTTCCGCAACCCTACCCCAGATTTCTTCCTCCTCAGCAAGCCCAAGGGCGCCCTCGAGGTAGGTTTCGACCGTGATGTCACATCCGTAACGTCTTAGTTCTTCGGTCTCGACCCGCGAAGAAATGCTTTCACTGTCGATCAGAAC
>JAUWTT010000519.1 GCA_030614585.1 Acidobacteriota bacterium | reverse complement strand
TTTTCATTCTAGCCTTTTCTGATTGATCTCAGGCCAATGCAGAATACCAACTCGTATCAAGGTAGGGCAGCTTTCCTGTATTAATCCCTTCATTAACCAGCGCTGGAGATGACTGGTTAATCAAAACCTTAGTCTTGGATCTTGAGTCTTGGTTCGGGCCGGGTCTATACTGAGTACAAGCTAAGTCGCCAGCATCTCCTGACAATTGAAAGGGGAATCGAGATGAGGCTGATACTTAAAGTTGCCATCCTTCTTTTCTGCATTTATTCCGGGTATTTAGTATCTGCTCAAGTCTACAGATATCACGCCCCTCACATTACAGCCGCATCACCCTGGATCAACAAAGTCACGGTTTACAACAACGGAGACCAAACCGAGTATTTCAAAATCATTCTGTGGAAACAAGGCGGTGAAACTGCTCTAGAAAAGCAATACGCCGTCAATGCCGACAGTAAACTCACCCTGGTGATGTCCAACTTCGCCGAGTATACGGCGAACCCGTCCGAAATCGAGCTTGAACCGGTCGAAGGGATGCTGATCATCGAAACTGCCAGTACCAGGATCCGGCCTAAAATCTCGTTCGTGTTCGGAGACCAGCCTTCGGTCAGTGAGTTCTTTCTAGAACGAACACTTGCCCGGGAATACCTGGTACCCAACCCGATCTACCCGCATTTCTCCTGGACTGGTGTTGCCTATTCAGGGTTCTAACATTGGCGGTTCCTGCTCCGCGGGCTACCGGTCCTGATCGGCCCCCTCTTGCTTCTCAGTGATCGTCGCAAGAGGTATCTCCACTTCTTCCCCCCAGATGTGCCGGGCAAACCATTGCCAGTTGTGCCACATCGCAGCGAGTCGTTCCTTTGGCTTGTTGATTCCGTGTCCGAATCCTTTGTAAACGATGAGCTTGGTTTCGACCTTCTGGTCCTGCAGACCCTGATAAAGCTCGTAGGCGTTCGGAATGGGGACACGTTTGTCGAATTCACCGTGCTGAATGAGAGTCGGAGTCTTCGCATTCTTGATCGCCGTCATGGGGGAAGTCTTTGCGTAGATCTCCGGGTCATCCCAGGGATTTGCCTTCAGATACTGGCGTGTGAATGGATGAATATCTGTGTTCACGTAGTACGTGACCCAGTTTGAGATGCCGGCACCCACAGAGATGGCTCTGAACCGATCCGTGTTGGTCGTCAAGAACGCGGAGATGTATCCTCCCTGACTCCACCCCATGGCAGCCATACGCTCCGGGTCCGCCATCCCCTTTCCAACCAGATGATCCACCCCGGAAAGAACATCCCAGGCATCCCCGATACCGAGGTTCCGCACATTCAACGATCGGAACTCCTCTCCATAGCCGGCTGAACCGCGGTAATTGGGTCTCAACACCAGCGCTCCTTTTGCCAGCCAGTGCTGGATCGGATAAACGTAGCCCATGGTTACCCCGGGAACATCAATCCCGGTTGGTCCGCCGTGGATGATGACGAACAGCGGGTACTTCCGACTTGGGTCGAAGTCTCGTGGCTTGTGTAAGACGCCCTCAATTTTGGTTCCGTCCGTACTGGTCCAAGAGATGAGCTCGCTGCTCCCGAGTTCCCAACCCTCGAGCTGACGTGTCATGTTTGTCAGGACCTCAGGTTGAAAAGGTGACAGTTCACTCCGGTAGAGTTCGTTCAATGTATTTTGGGACCGACCGAAAAACGCAACGGTCCTACCATCCTTTGAGAAATCCATCGACCAGATGTTATCGGGGGTCGCGGCAAAGAGATTGGTTTCGCCACTCTGTTGATCAACGTGGAACAGGTGACGTTTTGTTTTCTGCCAGGCCAGGAGGTAGATTCCCTCGGGGGTCCAGGAAACGCTCGACGGCTGCTCGTCCAGATCCGCCGCCAACCGAGTGCGAGTACCACCTTCGACTGAAATTTTATAAAGATGCCGGTTGCGGTAGTAATCGGAGGTCGTATTGCCACCGGCACTTACGTAGATTAACCACTTCGAGTCAGGGGACCAAACCGGTCCTCCATCACCCCCCGGGGCAGTAACGAGAGGCCGAATCTCGCCGGTTTCCACCTCCAGAATTGAGATATCAGCGGTGACGCGCGAGTTGATGAGGGGATCTTTTCTGTGTTCGAAGGCGATGCGAGCACCGTCTGGTGACCATTCGAGATTAGTGACCGTGAAGTCGCTTCCTTCTGTAAGACGTCTTGGCTTCGGCAGGCTCAAGCAATCGTTTGCCGATTCAGCTGAACCTTCGTCATTGTCTCCGGATTCCTCCTCCATCGCTTTCCGACAGGGCACTTCCCCGGGTGAAGGCCAGGGGTCCGGTTTGACTTCGACGACCCAGAGATGACTCAACTGGTACTCATCATCCTCGATCGCAAACTCCCCATAGCGCTTCTTGCGTTTCTTCTTGTCCTTCTCTTCCTTGTCCGAGGCTGTGAAGGCAATCCGGTCTCCGTCCGGCGACCAACGGAAGTTATTGATACCTTCTTTGACTTCGGTGATGACCTGGGCCTCACCACCGTCTGGTCGAATCAGATGGATCTGTTTCTTGTCGCCTCGAGCCGCCAGGAAGGCGATCCAGCGACCATCGGGGGCCCACCGTGGAGAAGTACTGTTCCCCTTGGGTGTTCTTGTGAGTTGAAATGGTTCTTCCCTTTCGCGGACCAACCAGATCTCCTGATCGTAGCGGTTGTCTTCCCAGTCAGTTGACGTTACCTGGAATGTAATGCTTTTCCCATCCGGCGAAATCGCAGGTCCCCAGGCGTGACGATATGAAATCGACTCCTCAAAACTGGGGCTCGTTCTTTCAGATTCTGCCGACAAGAAGACTGATACGGTCGTGACAATAACCAACACTCCAGCGAGCTTTCCTTTGTGGAGGGCTCTACTCTTCATCGCCTCTCTCCTACCGATGTCTTGAAGCTACCTCAAACCTGGCAAAGATGATTCCGGTCAGCACCGTGGTCGAGGTACCAACCAGGACGTACCACGTCCAAGCGAGAGGAGTCAGCAGGACGACTCCTATCATTACTGCGATCCCACAAATCATGGCAGCCAAACCTCCTTTGGGGCCGGGAGCTCCCGGAAGCCTTCCCAGAAGGAAAATGCCCAGGACGCTGCCCATCGTGAGACTCGCAATCGTCAGGCCTACTTCCAGAACCTCTCCCCAGTCTCTGGCCAGAAATGAGACAAGAATCAAGACCACACCCCACCCGAGCGTGAAAATCCGTGAAACTCTGAAATAGTGCTGTTCAGATGCCTTGGGCACAAGCCAGGATCGGTAGAAATCGTTCATAGAAGAGGATGACAGTGAATTCAGAGAACTGCTCAGGGTTGACATTGCTGCGGCGAAGACGGCGGCGATAATGAGTCCCGAAACACCGCTTGGCATCTCATTGACAATGAATAGCGGGAAGATCCTGTTTACGTGTTCGAGTTCGTGCTCAAATGGAAAGTGCTGGTAGAAGGCGAAGAGCATAACGCCTATCACCAGGAAAACGAAAAACTGAACAATCACGACCAGGCCGCTGATAATGAGTGCAAGTTGGCTCTTCCACTGGCTGCCACAAGCAAGGTAGCGCTGGACCATCATCTGATCAGTGCCATGAGTCGCGAAGGTCAGGAATGCGCCACCAACAAGCCCGGCTAACAGCGTATACGGCTCGGTCAGGTCAAAGGTGAGGTTCCACAGGTCAAACTTCCCATTTGCCTCAGCGATGG
>JAUWTT010000208.1 GCA_030614585.1 Acidobacteriota bacterium | reverse complement strand
GGAGATCGAGTGGCCGTGGACCCAGCGATAACGTGCGGCTCTTGCATCCAGTGTCGCGCCGGCAGAGAAAACACTTGCCTGAATCTACGCTTCCTGGGCTGCCCGGGCCAGGCGGAGGGCTGCCTGTCGGAACACATCGTGATGCCGGAGCATTGCTGTTTCCCTGTCCCGGAGACCATGTCGCTCGAGGAAGCGGCGATCGTTGAGCCCCTTTCGATCGGACTCTACGCAGCCAACACATCCGTTCCCTTGAAGAATGCGTCCGTGGGGATCCTGGGCTGCGGCCCCATTGGGCTGAGCGTGATGTTGCCTGCCGTCGCAGCAGGAGCTCGTCACGTCTATGTGACTGACAAGATCGACCGCCGTCTGGAAGTTGCAGGCGGACAGGGCGCCGACTGGACTGGGAATCCACTTAAGGAGGACATCGTCGAGGAGATCATCGAGCGTGAACCTGCACTGCTGGACGTGGTTTTCGAGTGCTGCGGCCAGCAGGAGGCTCTGGACCAGGCGGTGGAGCTTCTCAAGCCCGGTGGGAAACTCATGATCATCGGTATTCCCGCAGAAAATCGAATCTCCTTTCCCGTAGACCAGATGAGAAGGAAAGAGCTAACAGTCCAGAATGTTCGTCGTCAGAACAACTGCGTTCAAGCCGCCATCGACTTCATTTCAGAGGGAAATGATGTGAATTTCATGATCACTCACCGATTCAATCTCGAAGAAACGGGGGCCGCTTTCGATCTTGTCGGAGATTATCGGGATGGAGTGGTGAAAGCGTTGATCATGCCGTAGAACTGGGAACTGGCTGGAATAACCACGAAGACACCAAGAGCACCAAGGATCAAGTCTTTGGGTGTCTTCATTGGTGACCTTGGTGTCCTTGGTGTCTTGGTGGTAAATCTTACGATAACCGATCACCGATCACCGATTACCGATTACCGGTCCCCAACCGCCGCTTTCTCCGTGGAGCCCGCCAGTCGTCGTCCTAACCGGGCCAAGCCGGCCCGAAAATCAAGCACGAGGCTGAACAGTGCAGGAACAAGAAAGACGGTGAATACCGTGGATACGATCAAGCCCCCCACAACCACACTCCCAAGTCCCCTATACAGTTCGGACCCCGCTCCGGGTGAAACCACCAGAGGCAACATGCCGAAAACGCTGGTCGAGACACTCATGAAGATGGGACGCACTCGGTACTCAACGGCCCGGACAACGGCCAGGTGAAAGTCCATCCCCTCCTCCCGAATCAACTGTAGTGACTGGTGAACAATAAGGATGGCGTTGTTAACCACCGTACCGATCAGGATGATGAAACCCAACATGGTGAGCACATCCAGTGCCTGGTAACTCAGGAACCGGTTCACGGCAGCAAGGCCCAGGAATCCTCCCATCGCCGCGAGCGGGACGCTGAACATGATCACGAAGGGGTAGAGAAAGCTCTCAAAGAGGGCAGCCATCAGCAGATAAGTGATGATCACGGCCAGAATCAGGTTGAGCGTTAGTGCCCGACCACTCTCGGCCAACTTATCAGCCGTGCCGCTCAGCGAGGCCTGATAGAGCCCTCCCAGTCGCCCCCCGTCTTCCATTGGCTGCAGGATCTGCTGCTCGATCACCTCCATCGCTTCGCCAAGAGGCATCTCCTCCGGTGGGGTAAGTCGGATGGTAATAGCCCGCTGGCGCTCCCTGTGGTTAATCTGCACCGGGCCACCGACTTCTGTCACCTCTGCAATGGAGCCAATGCTCACGAGTTGGCCTGATGGCGTAGCGATAGGCATCTGCTCGAGCAGGTGTGTTCGAAGCGGTGAACCGTCTTTGGCGACAATTTTAAGATCAATCTCCCTTCCTTCGTGCCGGTAGTCGCTAGCTTTGGCGCCATCGACCAACGCGCTCACGGCATATCCCAGGTCGCGATTCGAGACCAGAAGGTCAGCGGCCCGTTGACGATGGGTCCGCACCTGGATTTCAGGATTACCCAGATCGAGGCTGGGAATGGGTCGAGCCTGCACACTCGGAATCAACTGCAACACCTTTCCAAAAACCTCGCCTCCCAACCCGATCAGGTGGGGAAGGTCAGGACCAGTGATGTCAATATCGATGTTTCGGCCCTCATCGAGGTCCCGCTGAAAGATTCCGCTCTGGCTGATCACGACGATAGTGCCGGGCAGGTCCGCGCTGGCCTGTTCAAAAACGGGGATCAGTTCTCTCGGTCTCTGGGAATCCCCGGCCTGCAACCCCATGAAGGCCCGGTCGCTCATAGCAACAAAGAAGTAGCCTCGAACCCCGCCTCCCGGTAGCTCTTCAGGCGGCTGATCACCTTCATACCAGAGAGGAAGCAATCGATCTTCATAGGCAAGGCGCATCTTTGCCACTTCTTCAACGCTGTACCCTGGAGGTGGCAAGATAATGCCAAAAAGGAAATTCTGGTTGCCGGTCGGTAAGTATTCCGCTTTCGGAACGACAACGTAGCTGACACCTATTGACAGGCCAGTCAGCAGAAGGACCACTGCAACCCGCCGAGTGATCGAACGGTTCATCCAACCAACCATGGCGGCAACCACCCGTGCTGCCCAGAATTGGGTTCTTGTATCACCTTTGCCGTCAGCTCCAAACTTGACTTTGACTCTGAGAATCCGAGCTGAAAGGCTCGGGATCACTGTCAGGGCGACGATGAGGCTAAGGGCTACGGCGAAGGCGATGGCTATCGCGATGTCTCCAAAAAGTTGCCCCACCTCCTCTTCCATAAAGACAATCGGAAGGAAAACAGCAATAGTCGTCAGTGTACTGGCGAGGACGGCTCCCCAGACTTCGGAAGCACCTTGCTCGGCTGCAGCATACCGCTCTATACCCTGCTGCCTCTTTCGATATATGTTCTCTAGAATGACGATGGAGTTATCGACCACCATTCCCACAGCGAAAGCCAAACCAGCCAAACTGATGACATTCAGCGTTCTGCCGAACCAGTACATCATCAGGAAAGTGCCGATCAGGCTGATTGGGATGGCGGCAGCAACGATTAGCGTCGAGGTTACGCTCCTGAGGTAAAGCAGAAGGACAAAAACGGCGAGGGCGCCACCGATCAAAAGGCTTTGACGGACAAGAGAAATGGAACTGTAGATGTACTCGGTCTGGTCATAGACTTTCACCATCTCCAGTCCCCGAGGGTTCAGGACATCACCGTTAAGACGAGCAATCGTCTCTTCCAACCCCTCCATTACATCGAGTACATTGGCACCGGCTGCACGGATAGCATTGATTACTATTACGGCTTCGCCCCTCTCGAAGACCCGGGCAAGCTCTTTTCTGTAACCCAACTCTGCTCGAGCCACATCTCGAACGTAAACAGGAACTCCGTTCTGGACAGCGACTACTATGGCTTCAATCTCTTCAGGCGACCCGTATTCCCCCACGGTTCGGACGATGTAGCGCCTCTTGCCCTCGACGAAATCGCCTCCACTGTAGTTACGGTTTTCCCGTTCAATAGCATCTCGCAACTGGGTTAAGGTGATCTGACGGGCCGCGAGTTGAGCTGGATCGACAATTACCTGCATCTCCCGTTCACGGCCACCGAAGAAGTTGGAGTTAGATACTCCAGGCACCCTTTCGATCTCCGGCTCAATGACGTCTTCCACAAAGTTGAAGAGGGTTGAGATGTCTTCCTCGAACGCTCCGTCTTTGGACTTCTTCAGAATAAACCACGCGATCGCGTTGTCGTTCGCGCCTGAAGTCATGAGTATCGGTTTGTCCGCTTCTGACGGGTACGAAGGAACCTGCTGGAGGCTATTGGAGACTCGCAGGAGAGCCCCGTCAATGTCCGCTCCGACCGGAAACGTGAGGGTCACTTCGGCCCTTCCATCATAGGCCGCACTCTCCATCCGGACGAGGCCCTCGATCGACTGCAGCTGCTCTTCCTGTTCGTCGACGATCTCGCGCTCAACCTCGCGCGGACTGGCACCCGGCCAAATCGTGGTAATGGTGATTCGAGGCTCAGTGACGTCAGGAGTAAGCTGAATCGGAAGGCGAGTCAAACCCAGAAATCCAAACATCACCACCAGGATGACGCCTACCGCAGTACTGACCGGATACCGAATCGCCTGGTGGACAACTTTCATGGCACCCTGTACTGGGTTTCAATGGGGTTTTCCCTGACTTTCTGTCCATCCTGCAGCCTTTCATTACCCCTCGTTACCACTCGCTGCCCGGGTCGGACAGCATTGTTCACCTCAACCCATGCGCCCACCGCAGTTCCCAGCATAACTTCCTTGCGCCTGGCAATGTTCTCTTCGTCGAGAACATAAGCAAAATGCCCCTGATTCCCAGCAATGACGGCGTCTTTGGGCACAATCGTAGTGGTGTACGACTTTCCGAATGAAAGCTCTACCTGGGCCACCATGCCAACCCCAATTCCGCCCTCGAGATTAGGGATCTGCAGCCGCACCGGAAACGTCCGGGATTGCGTGTCTGCCCGAGGAATAATGGCTCTAGTCACACCCGTGACCTGAACTCCAGGAAGCGCTTCAAAACTTATGGTTGCTCGGGTTCCGGGCTTTACTGAGGCGTAGTACCTCTCAGGCAGATCGACAGCAACCTCCAGTTCGTCCAGGGACATCAACTCAACTACCGGACCCCCGACATTGATCCACTCAGCGAGTTGCGTATGTTCCTCGACCACAACACCGGAAAACGGAGCTCGAATAACGGTCCGCTCAAGATCGTCTTCAGACTGCTCAATAATGGCTCGCAGCCGCTCTGATCGCCTCTCGAGCGAGTTGAATTCCGACTCTCGGTCATCCAACTCCTGCCGGCTGACAGCTCCCTTTTCCAACAACTCCCTGGTTCGCTTCATGGTTCTTTCAGCCAGCTTCAGGCGAGCATCGTCCTCCCTCAATTGCGCCCGAGCTTCCCTCAACCGGAGTTCCAAGTTCTCACGCCGAAGTCGAGCCAACACCTCGCCCTCCTGAACGGTTTGCCCCTCTCTCACCGGGAACTCGATGACCAGACCTGAGACCTCACTTGCTACAGTGCTGATGAGCCGAGTTTGGACGGTCCCGGGCAGACGGATCTTCTGGCTGATCCGATAGGAGCGCGCCTCTGTGTACCCCACAGTACTCTCGCGCTGAGGCTGCGCATTGAGATGCGCAACAATGCCCCCCAAGGCGAAGATCAAGCACAAGGCCCACGGAACAATCTGCTTCCGAGCCCGGCGAAGTACGGCCCTCTTATGAATCGTTATCACGTTGAGTTTTCCTTAAGCCTTTTATGATAACTCGGAGAGGCCTTCCGGCGATTCTCTCAAAGCTCCTGATCGTCCTTGTCGTCCCGGTACTGCTGTCTCAGAGCCTTGAGCTGGGTATGCAACTCCTCCTGGATCTCCTGATACTCCGGATCTCCATAGACGTTGTTCAACTCGTTCGGATCGGCCTGAAGGTCAAAAAGCTCCCAAGTGTCTATATCATTGTAGAAGTGGATGAGCTTGTATCGCTCGGTTCGGATGCCATAGTGCCGTTTGACCTCATGCCAGCCGTGCGGATATTCGTAATAGTGATAATAGATAGCCGTTCGCCAGTCCTCTGGTGTTTCTCCTTCGAGAAGAGGACGAAGTGACACTCCCTGCATCTCGCTGGGAGCCTGAACGCCGGCAAAATCAAGCAGCGTGGGAGCAAAGTCCAGGTTAATCACCATTTCATCCGACGTCTGCCCGGGGTTAATCACCGCCGGGTAACGTACTACCAGAGGCATGCCGAGAGATTCCTCGTACATGAAGCGTTTGTCGTACCAACCATGCTCACCCAGGTAGAAACCCTGATCCGAGGTGTAAACCACCAGGGTGTTTTTCGCGAGACCATTTCGGTCCAGGTAATCCAGGACCCTGCCGATATTCTCGTCCACAGAAATGATGCAGCGGAGGTAATCCTTGATGTAACGCTGATACTTCCATTCAATGAGGTCGTTGCCTTTCAAATTGGCTTTCCGATACTCTTCGTTGATGGGCGTGTAGTGCTCATCCCAAGCTTGCCTCTGCTCTTCTGTCATGCGGTTGTAGGATCCAGCCCAAGAGTCTTCAACCTGCGCATTCCGGTTGCCTCCCGTTCCAGTTTCTTCGCCGTAGTACTCCTTGTGCAGTTTCATATCCATGGAGAGATACATATCAGCAATGCGCATATCCTGGGTCCTGGCCGCCTCTCGACCCTGATAGTCGTCATAGAAGGTCTCAGGGAGAGGCAAGTCTCTGTCAGAGTATTCCTGCAGATGTTTGAGGTCAGGCATCCAGTTACGGTGAGGCGCCTTATGATGATAGAGTAAACAAAATGGTTTGTTCTTATCTCGGTTTTCGAGAAACTCGAGCGCGAAATCAGTGATCAAGTCAGTCACATATCCCGGATACTCCGCGCGGCCACTTTCATCCTTGAAGACCGGGGTGTAATACTCCCCCTGCCCTATCAGAATCTTCCAGAAATCGAAACCCGTTGGCTCGGTCTTTAAGTGCCATTTCCCCACTACCGCTGTTTGATACCCTACCGCCCTCAGCAGTTTCGGAAAAGTCACCTGACTCCCGTCAAATTCGTCCCGATTATCCCGGAGTCCATTCAGATTACTGTATTTCCCGGTCAGCAATACCGCTCGGCTGGGGGCACAGATCGAATTTGTGACAAAGCTGTTGTTGAATCGAATACCCTCTCTCGCAATTCGATCGATGTTGGGTGTTTTAATCAGGTTGCTGCCATAGGCACTAATCGCCTGCTCGGCGTGATCATCAGACATGATGAAGATGATGTTTGGCTGGGCAGGGCTGGAGATCTGGGAAGTGTCCCGTTCCCCTACACCACAGCTCAACGCCCAGACTCCCAACAGTAAGGCGAGTATACATAATCCCCTTTTCCACATTTTCGAATCCTCCCTCATTGAGACCAATTGCCGGGACCGAACTCCTCACAGTTAAATGGCTCCATCCTCCTTCTGTTAATCCCAGCGACGAATATTAGCCAAGCGGACAAACTGCTGCCCGTAGCTCTCAATATCAAGCTTGCCGTCTTCAGTGAATTGAAGCTTGGCTCCCAGGATTACGGAACCCTGCCCTTTACCTTCT